>QMQL01000021.1 GCA_003650505.1 Candidatus Acetothermia bacterium
ATCGAGGATCTGGGCCCCGATCCTCTCCCCCCTCCCGCTCGGGCGGAGGAGATTGATCCGGCCGTCGACGAGCTGGGCGAGGTCCTTGTCCGAGGTGAGGATCAGGCAGCCCTTCCCGCGAGAGGAGGCGGCGCGGGCGATCGAGGCGATCACGTCGTCGGCCTCCACCCCCGGTTCGGTCAACGTCGGGATCCCGAGGGCGGCGAGGAGGCGCTCGATCAGCGGGAGCTGCGCCGCCAGATCCTCGGGGATCGGCTTCCGCGTCGCCTTGTAGGCCGGGTAGAGCTCGTGGCGGAAGGTGACCCCGCCCGCGTCGAAGACGACGGCACAGTACGCCGACGGGTATTCCCGGAACGTCTTCAGCAGAGCGCGCCAGAACCCGAAGACGGCGTTCACCGGCGTCCCGGAGCGGGTCGTCAGGCCGCGGATCGCGTAGTAGGAACGGTAGGCGAGGGAATGACCGTCGAACAGGAGGATCCGCCGTTCGTCTAGCCGGGCGGGAAGGCCGAGGGCCTCCTCATAGGTAGACATCATCGCTCCCGCCCGGTCCGGTGATGTCGAGGAGGTAGCAGAGGGCGAGCGCAAGGCCATCGGCGACGTCGTCAGGCTTTGGCGTCTCGGGGAGGCGGAGGAGCCGCTTCACCATCGCCTGTACCTGCGATTTGGTCGCCCTCCCGTACCCTGTGATCCGCTTCTTCACCTGGAGGGGGGTATAGCCCCGGACCGGGATCTCGGCCGCTGCCATCAGCAGCGCGCCGCGCGCCTCGGCCGTCCGCATCGCCGTCTTGGCGTTCGTCGCCAGGTAGACCTCCTCGATCGCCACCCCGTCCGGCCGGTATTCCTCGATCAGGGCCTGCGCTTCGCGGTAGATCTCCTGGAGCCGCTCGGCCCGCGGCCGTTCCTTTCCCGTCTCGATCACGCCGCCGGCGACCACTTCCCATCCGGCCGCGGTCATCCGGACGACCCCGTATCCGGTGGTGGCGAGACCGGGGTCGAACCCGATCGTCACCGTCTCTCTGTTCATCGGAGCAACTCCCCGAGTGTGCGGCGATCCTCCTTCGGAGGATGGCAGACGTGGTCCGGTTCCTCGTTCAGGTTCGCCCCGCACACCGGACATAGCCCGCGGCAGTCCTCCCGGCAGAGGACGTTCGGATCGAGCGCCGAGAGGATCAGGCGGAGGAGCGGCGATTCGAGGTCGACCGCCTCCTCGCCGGCGGGGATCCTCACCTCGAACGCCTCGAACCGCTCGCTCGACCGCGTCACCGGCGCAAGGCAGCGCCGGCACGGCTCGGTAACCCGCCCTTTGACCGTTCCTTCCACGTAGAGGACGCCGAGCTGGACGAACCCTTCACCGTCGAGGGCGATCCGATCCACCGTCCTCATCCCCCCCTCGCTCCAAGAACCCTCCAACACGAGGTGGAGCGGGAGCCGTCGGCCCGGGTTCCTCACCAGCTCGCTGATATCAACGCCCATCTTCCCGGAGGCGGAACGCCACGTCGGCCGCCCGCCTCCCCTCCTTCGCGTCATGCACGCGGATGATGTCCGCGCCGTTCATTATGGCGATCGCGCTCGCTGCGATCGTCCCCTCGAGCCGCTCCTCCGGAGGGAGGCCGAGGATCTCGCCGATGAACGACTTGCGTGATACCCCGATCAGGATCGGAGCTCCAAGGTCGGTCAGCCTGTTCAACCGGCGGATGATGGCGATGTTGTGGGAGAGGAGCTTTCCGAACCCGATCCCCGGATCGAGGACGATCCTCTCTTGCGCGACCCCCGCTTTCACGGCGTAGGAGATCCGCTCGGCGAGGAATGAGCGGATCTCCTCGACCACGTCCCCGTAGGCGGGGGAGTGCTGCATCGTCGCCGGGGTGCCGAGCATGTGCATCAATACGAGTGCGGCCCCGCTTTTCGCCACGACCATCGGCATTTGCGGATCGAACCTGAGCGCGCTTATGTCGTTCACCATCGTCGCTCCGGCGGATAGGGCCTCTGCCGCCACTTCGGCCTTCGTCGTGTCGACCGAGATCAAGGCGTCGCTCCGCTTCCTTATCCCTTCGATCACCGGTATAACCCGGTCGAGCTCCTCCTGCAGCGGGATCGACTCCGCCCCCGGCCGGCTCGATTCGCCGCCGATGTCGATGATGTCGGCACCGTCCGTTTCCATCTGAAGGCCTCGCTTCACCGCCGCAGTCGGTTGGGCGTAGATCCCACCGTCGTAGAACGAATCAGGGGTGACGTTAAGGACGCCCATCACCAAGACGCGATCCCTTTTCCTCTCCCATTCTGCGAATCGATCCATGCGATGAGTATACCATGCGGATTGGCCCTGGTAGAATCGGCGTTTGACGCCCCCCTCCCCGCTTCCTACAATTCGTGGTGAAAGGATTGGGGTGATTACGATCGCAAAGGTATTGTTGACGTCCACGGTGGAGAACCTCGGCCACGTCGGTGAAGTGGTTGAGGTAGCCGATGGATATGCGAGGAACTATCTCTTCCCGCGCGGACTCGCCATCGAGCCGACGGAGCACAATATCGCCCGGTTCGCCAAGGAAAGGAAGGCGCACGAGGCCGAGCTGCTGGAGCGGGAGGAGAAGGCGCGCTACATCCGCGATCGGCTTGCGGATCAGACGCTCGTCTTCGTCAGGAAAGCGCATGACGATGACAGGCTCTACGGATCGGTCCGATCCGAGGATATCGCCGCGAAGATCGAGGAGCTCGTCGGGGAGCATATCGAGCCGGCGAAGATCCGGTTGGAACGGCCGATCGAGACCCTCGGCCCGCATTCGGTGACGGTCAACCTCTACAAGGATATAACGGTCGAGGTCCGGATCCGCGTCGATGAGGAGGGTGCGAAGGAGGAATAACCCGCGATGAGAGGCGGGTTGGCCGGGTGGATAGCTTCAGTCCTGATCCTCCTTCCGTTCGTCGCAGCCGGGACGGAGGCCCCGCTCTTCATCGACGGCGTGCCGGCTGTGCTTTCATCCCCGCTCGTCGTCTCCGAGGGGACCGCCTACGCCCCCCTCGCCGATCTCGCTCCCGCGATCGGGGTCGAAGTGGTCAGGGCTACTTTCGAGTCGGTGACGCTCCGCTGGAACGGCGGGCGGGCCGATTTCCCCGCCTCCCGATTTCCGGTATTCTCCGGGGAGACTTACGTCTCCATCGACTGGCTCATCGCCCTCGTCGGCGGGAGGATCCACCGGATAGGGGAGGAGCTGCACGTCGATACGTCCGTGGCCGGGCTCGTCGATCTCGAGGCGAGCGAGGAGGAGGTCCTCCTCCGGTTCGATGGATTCGTCCCGCAGGAGGTGGCCGTTCAGGATGAATCGACGATCCGGGTCCTGTTTCATCATTGCCGAATCCGGATCCCTCCCCAGTCGATCATCCTCGCCGGCGGGAGGATCGATCGGGTCGACCTTGCCTCCATCGAGCCTGGGGGGTGCGAATTGACCCTATCCCTCAGCCGCTCCGGCCCCCTTCGGGTGAGGAGGTTCGAATCGTCCGGCTTCTACTCCGTTTCGATAGAGATCGGGGACGAGTCGTATTTCGAGACGGTGACTGAGATGTCCGGTGGGATCGCTGTCCACGAGGTGAGGGCGGTCATGAGCGGCGGTGAGACGGAACTCGCCTATGTCACTGTAGATGATTGGCGGAGGGATTACCGCCTCCGACCGGGGATCTCTCCCGCTGGGGTCGGCCGGACTTCCCCTCTCACCGAGATTGCAGCAGGCCCCGGTGCTATCGCTGCCATCGGGGGAGGATCGAGCCTCGACCTCTTCGTCCTCGACGGCATCCCCTATGCCCTCGGTTCGGGGACGGGGGAGGCCCTCGGCTTCGATCTGTTCGGGAGGCCTTATACCTTTTCCGCCTCGGTCTCGGTCGCGTTCTGCGCTGCAGGTGTGAAGGTCCCGCTCGATGGGGTGAATCGCCCCCTCACCTACGGTGAGGCGGTCGCCTACTCCCCAGGCTATACCAGCGAGATCGCCCGCGGTGTTCCAGGCTCGTTTACCGTGATCAAGCTGCGCGACGGCCGGGTCGTCTCGATCTTTGATGGGCCGTTCGTCTCCACCGAACCGACGGCGGCGTTCGTCGTGGCGAGCGGGGAGGCGAGGGGAGCCTTCTCTTCGATCTCCCTCGGAGATCGGGCGAAGATCGAGACCGATAGCTCCGATGACGGTACCGATGTGATCGACGCGATCGGGATCGTCGGGGTGCTGTTCGAGGATGGGAACGATCTTTCCCCCTCGATCGCGGCCCGGCTCGGGTCGGCGGCCGGCGAGCCGCTCGGCTGGGACCTCGTCTGCACCGATTGGTACGGAGGGCTGATCCTCCTTTCGGTGAATCGGGATCCTGCGAGCGCTGGGGCGACGTTGAGCGATCTCGCAGCGTACCTCCGGTCCCTTTCCTCTCCGGTGAGGGGAGCGTTCATCCTCAACGCCGGTCGGTCGGGGGGGGTGGTCTGTTCGGATTCCGGCTCCTACTGCCATCTGGTGAGCGGTGAGCGGGTCGCCGCCGCCCTCTGCCTCGTTCCGGTCGAGCGATGAGGCGGCTCGCCCGCGATATCGCCCTGATGGCCCTCGCCACCGGGATCTCGCGGCTGTTCGGGCTGGGGCGCGAGGTGGTGATCGCCGACCGTTTCGGGGCGACGGGGGCGTACGACGCCTTCTTGATCGCTTTCTTCATCCCCCAATTCCTCAGGCAGCTTCTGGCCGAGGGTGCGTTGGCCACCGCGTTCGTCCCGGTCTACACGCGGCTCCATCCCTCGAGCGAAGAGGCCGATCGATTCGCGAGCAACCTGTTCTCGCTCCTGGCCCTCCTATACCCGATCGTCGTCGCCCTCGGGGTCATCCTTGCCCCCTACTACGTCCCGTTCCTCGCCAGCGGATTCCCGCCCGAGAAGCTCGCCCTCGCGATCACCCTCGCCCGGATCGTCTTCCCGTTCATCGCGCTGATCGGGTTCGGGGCCATGTTCATGGGGATACTGAATTCGCACCACCGCTTCTTCTCCGCTTCGTTCGCCCCGGTCTGGTTCAACGTCGGGATGATCATCGGCGCGATCTTCGTGTCGCCCCGGTTTCCGGCTCGGCCGATCTACGGGCTCGCTCTCGGCGTCCTTATCGGAGGGGGAGGGCAGCTCCTCTCCCAGCTCCCCTCCCTCCGCGCGGTCGGGTTCCGCTTCCGGTTCTCCCTGTTTCCGATTCATCCGGCTATCCTTGAGCTCCTCCGGCGGCTCGCCCCCGCCGTCTTGATCCTCGCCGTCGCGCAGGTGAACATGCTCGTCGACAACAAGCTCGCCTCCCATCTCGGGGATGGGAGCATATCCGCCCTCCAGTACGCTATGAGGCTGTTCCAGCTCCCGCTCGGGGTGTTCGCCGTAAGCATCGCCACCGCCCTCCTCCCCCGCCTCTCCGCTGCCGAGGCCGAGGGGGAGAGGGATCGGTTTTCACGGTACTTGAGCGATGGGATCGCAGCGAGTGCGTTCGTCCTCCTCCCGGCGATGGTCGGACTCTTCATCGTCGGACCGGATCTGGTCCGCCTCCTCTTTCAGCACGGGAGCTTCCACGGCGCCGATACGATCCGGACAGCGCGGGCCCTCTCCTTCTACGTCATCGGCCTTCTCCCCTACGGGCTCGTCTACGTCCAGACCCGCGCCTGCTACGCCATCGGCCGGACGACCTTCCCTCTTTTCGCCTCGATCCTCGCCGTGGCGACGAACGTCGGCCTCGACCTCGCCCTCGTCGGCCCGCTCCGCGAAGGGGGGTTGGCGCTCGCCACCGCTGTCGCAGGTGCGGTAAACGCCATCTCCCTTTTCGCCTTCCTCTGGCCGCGGGTCGGACCGGGCCGGCGCCTCCTGAGGCAGATCGGGATCATCGGCCTCGCCTCGGGCCTATTGGGAGGGGTTCTGATCGGGTTGCGGTTCCTCTTGAATGGAGCGTCTCCGGCGGTATCCGTCGTTGTTCTAACGGTCGGTGGCGGTGCGGTCTACCTCGCGTTCACCCGCTGGGCCGGGATCTGGGACTTATTAACCGATATTGAGGGGGCGGTTTAGCGGCTGTAGCCGAGCTGCCTTTTCGCCTCGTCCGAGAGGCGATCCGGGGTCCACGGCGGATCCCATACGAGATTGACATCGATCTCAGTCCCTCCGAACGCTTGGCGGAGCGCCTCCTCAACCTGGAGGCGATCATCGCGGCGAGCGGACAGCCCGGGGTGGTGAGGGTCATGTCGACGCTAATTTTGCCCGGTTCTATATTTATATCATAAATAAGACCAAGGTCAACGACATTTATGCCTAGTTCAGGGTCGATCACTGATTCGAGGGTAGACCGTATCTGGTCGCTCGTGGTACTCATCATATCCTCCTTCGGTTCGGGGGGATGATACGGCCTTGTGGCGATGCGATCAAAGGAACGATCTATCATGCCGGTCCTTTCATGGATGGATCTAGTCGTAGTCTTCTCTGATCTTCGGGGTCGCGAGGAGGTCAGGGAATTGTTCGAGGATCCTCCGTGATGGGAGGTCCTTGTGCACCCGGTAGTACTTTTCAGGGATGGGATGAGTTCCGGTCACTACCGGTATTCCGTATCGTTTCTCGATAAACGTTGTGAAATAATCCATGTACGGGCAAGGGGGGTATCCGACCACCATCCCGGTCGCCAGGTGGATGACCTCGGCTCCGTTCTTGATCATCTCAGCAGGCACGTACTCAACGTTTCCCCCCGGACAGCCGTCGCATGTGGAGTAACCGACGAGTTCCAGCGGCTCACTTTTTGGATAACGGGAGAACCCACCGGCATGTTCGCGCATCGCTCGCAGGCACTTCCCCCCGCCGCATCTCCGATACCGGTCACATATGATGATTCCGATCTTCATCTCGTCCTCCTTGTTTGGCGACAAACTAGCGTCCGTTTAGTTTATCGGGCTCATTGGAAGAGCCCCTCGGCGAAGGCACGCCCCCAGGCATCGGCAGCACGGATCCCGGCCAGGGTGAGCGGGGCATCGTTCTCCCAACCCTCTAGCGTAGAGTTGAGACCCTGGGCGATCGCTGTAAAAGGGATCTCTCCGGCGAGGAATCTTTTCACCAGGACCTCATCGGCGGCGTTGATGGCGGCCGTTGCGGTCCCGCCGGCCTTCGCAGCGGCGAGGACGGCGGAGAACGCGGGGAAGCGCCCCTCATCGAGCGGGAGGAAGCTAAGCTCCAGCCGGTCGTCCAGACCGAGACGGGCTAGATCTGTACCGACCCGCTCCGGATAGGTGAGGGCGTACTGGATCGGGATCCGCATGTCGTGCGTGGCGAGCTGGGCGATGATCGATCCGTCCTCGTACTCGACCATGGAGTGGACGATCGAATCCGGATGGATGATGACATCGATCCTGTCGTAGGGGATATCGAACAGGTGATGGGCCTCGATCACCTCGAACCCCTTGTTCACCATCGTTGCGGAGTCGATCGTGATCCGCGGACCCATCTTCCATTTCGGGTGCTTCAGCGCCTCCTGCGGTGATACCCGCTCCAGCTCCTCCAGCGGGGTGTCGAGGAACGGCCCGCCCGATGCGGTGATGATCAGCCGCCTGACCTCCTCGCGCTTCCCGGCCGACAGCCCCTGGAGTAGGGCGCTGTGCTCGCTGTCGATCGGGATCAGGCGGCCTTTGTGCTCCGTCAGGGCGGCTTGGACGAGCAGCTCCCCCCCGATCACCAGGCTCTCCTTGTTGGCGAGGGCGACCGTCCGCCCGCCTTCAAGGGCCCTCAGGGTTGGAAGAAGGCCGACCGCTCCGACGAGGGCGTTCACGACGATGTCGGCGTCCTCGAGCCCGGCGAGCTCGGCCAACCCTTCCTCGCCGTGAAGGACGCGCAGCTTCGGATAGCGGCGGGAGAGTTCCCTTCGATCCTCTTCTCTAGCGACAGAGACGACGTCCGGTCCTATCGCTTCGATCTGCTCGGCCAGGAGCTCGACGTTCCTACCTGCGGCCAGGGCGACGATCTCGAGCTTCCTCCCGGCGCGGTTCAGCCGTTCGATCACGTCGATCGTCTGCCGCCCGATCGATCCGGTAGAGCCGAGGAGGACGACCCTGAGCCTCCCTTTCATCAGCTCGCTGTTGAGGGGACGAGGTCGGCGAACAGCCGCTCGAGCTCATCGCCGGCGAGGACCTCGCGCTCGAGGAGCTCGTGGGCGAGGCGATCGAGGATCGAACGGTGTTCCTTCAAGATGTGCTTCGCCCGTTCGTAGGAGCGGGAGATGAGTGAGCGGATCTCCTCGTCGACGAGGGAGGAGAGCTCCTCTGAATGCTCGTTGCTCTTCACGATCTCCTCTCCGAGGAAGACGTCGACCCTCTCCCGTGCCAGGCTGATCGGGCCGAGCTTGATGCTCATCCCGTACTCGACGACCATCCGCTTGGCGAGTTCGGTCGCCTTCTTCAGGTCGTCGTATGCCCCGGTCGTCAGCTCGTTGAAGACGAGCTCCTCTGCCGCCCGTCCGCCGAACAGGGTGACAAGGGTGTCGGAGAGCTCCTCCTCCGAGACGATGTACTTGTCCTCGAGCGGGAGCTGCAACGTGAACCCGAGCGAGCCGTCGCCGCGGGGGATGATCGAGATCTTATGGACCGGATCGGCCTTAGGGAGGAGCTGTCCGAGGAGGGCGTGCCCCGATTCGTGATAGGCGATCCGCTCGCGCACCTCCTCGCTGAGGATGATCCCCTTCCTCCTTACGCCTGCGATAACCCGATCGATCGCCTCCTCGAAGTCGCTCATCTCGGCCCGTTCCTTGTCGTTCCGCGCGGCGAGGAGGGCGGCCTCGTTGCACAGGTTCCGGAGGTCGGCGCCGACGAACCCCGGGGTCCGGCGGGCGAGGATCGACGGATCGACGTCGGGGGCGATGCTTTTATTCTTAAGGTGGAGGTTCAGGATCTCCTCCCGCCCCTTCAGATCGGGCCGCGGTACGGTGATCCGCCGGTCGAACCTCCCCGGCCTGAGTAGGGCCGGGTCGAGGACGTCGGGCCGGTTCGTCGCCGCGAGGATGATGATCCCCTTGTTCGGCTGGAACCCGTCCATCTCGGCGAGGAGCTGGTTCAGCGTCTGTTCGCGCTCGTCGTGTCCCCCTCCGAGGCCGGCACCCCGCTTCCGGCCGACGGCATCGATCTCGTCGATAAAAATGATGCACGGCGCGGATGCCTTCGCCTTCTGGAACATGTCGCGGACGCGGGCGGCGCCGACGCCGACGAACATCTCGACGAAGTCCGACCCGCTGATCGAGAAGAACGGGACGTTCGCCTCGCCGGCGATCGCCTTGGCGAGGAGGGTCTTCCCCGTCCCCGG
>QMQL01000022.1 GCA_003650505.1 Candidatus Acetothermia bacterium
CGGGGTTCGTCGTCGGGCCGACCGGTCCGGACGGGAAGGCGAAACAGGGGTTCCTGACGGTGATGGGGCTCTCATCTGAGTTGATGACCGATTTCTCCTCGTTCACCGGCCCGCTCGACGTCGCCGTCCTCGGCTCCCGGATCGCCGAGCGGCTCGGCGCCGATGTCGGGGATACGATCACGATCGCCGGGGATGGGGATGCCGAGCTTCAGATGAGGGTCATCGGGATCATGGCCCTTTCCGATCAGCCCGATGGGTCTGATCAGGGATTCAGGATGGGGGCGGGCGGGCCTGACGCGGACACGATCTACGTCCCCTACGCGGCGATGGATCGGTTGTGGGGGGATGCAAACGACGTTCTGATCACCCTCGCCCGCGTCAAGAAGGGATACGACGTCGAGGAGGTCGCCGACCGGGTCGAGGAGGAGCTGAACGCCGGCGGGGCCGATATCACGGCCGTCACCTATTCCGACATCAGCGACGCGATCGGGACGATGACCTCCACGGTCAGCGCGTTCCTCGCCGGTATCGCCGGTATCGCCCTCCTCGTCGGGGCCGTCGGGGTGATGAACACGATGTTCACCTCGGTCCTCGAGCGGACGCGGGAGATCGGTGTGATGAAGGCGGTCGGGGCGAAGAACTCCCATATCCTCCTGATATTCCTGATCGAATCGGGGATGATGGGCCTTGTCGGCGGGATCGTCGGGACCGGGTTGGGCCTCGGATTGAGCGCCGTCGCCTCCGCGTTCATCGGGAGGTTCTTCTCCGTCCGGATGGCGGTCGTCGCCAGCCCGGGGCTGATCTTGATCACGCTTGCCGGCTCGTTCCTCCTCGGCGCTATCGCCGGCCTATGGCCGGCGCGGCGGGCGGCGAAGCTCCCGCCGGTCGAGGCGCTCCGCTACGAGTGAGGACGACCTCCTTGGGATCTCCTCGGCCGCGGCCTAGCCGGCGACGGCGTTGAATCCGGCGTCGACGTGGTGCGTCTCCCCGGTCACCGCCGATGCTAGATCGCTCAACAGGTAGACGGCCGCCTTCCCCACCTCGTCGGTTGAGATGTTCCGGCGCAACGGCGAGCGGCGCTCCATCTCATCGAAGATCCGATCGAGGCCGCCGACCGCCGTCGCCGACAGGGTCCGGCACGGCCCGGCCGACAGGGAGTTGACCCGTATCCCCTTCTCACCCAGCTCGGCGGCCAGATAACGCGTCGACGATTCGAGGGCCGATTTCGCGACCCCCATCACGTTGTAGCCGGGGATCGCCTTCTCCGCCCCGTAGTAGGTGAGGGCGAGGATCGAGCCGCCGTCCTTCATCAGGCCCCGGGCCCGGTTGGCGATCGCGATCAGGGTGTAGGCGGAGACGTCGAGGGCCTGCGCGAAGACATCCCGCGGAGTTTCGACGAACGTCCCCGGCTTGAGATAGCCCCGATCGGCGTAGGCGACCGAATGGACGACGAAGTCGATCCTACCGAAGTCCTCCGCCAGGGCGGAGAACAGCCGGTCGAGGTCCTCATCGTTCGTCAGGTCGCAGGGATGGAGCCATGGATCCTCCACCCCGCCGTCGGCGAGGGTCTTCCTGATCCGCCGTTCCATCTTCTCTCCCGGCAGATATGAGAATGCGCAGCGCGCGCCCTCTTCGATCGCCCGCTTGGCGATGTGCCAGGCGATGCTCCGCTCGTTTGCGACACCGAATATCAATCCGGTCTTTCCGTCGAGAAGCTTCATCTCACCCTCCTTCCTCCGTTATCCTACTCATTCCCGTCCGGGCAGGCGAGGCGGACGAGCTCATCGAGGTGGTCGTGGAGGTCAGCGCAGGTGAACGACCGGTCGAACCGCTTCAGGACGAACCGGTATCCGTCGGGGTCGGGATACGGGAGCTCGGTGATCGCGGCGGCGAGGATCGGGTTCGATGCCCCGAGCGTCGTCTCCTCGCTGTACCACTCGATCCGCCCGACGATCGTGTCCGGATCGATCAGCTCGCCGGTGAACCGGTAGCGGATCCTGTTGGCGATGTACCTCTCCCCTTCGACGATACCGAGGATCGCTGCGTTCACGGTCATCCCTGGCTTCCCGTCCCCGTCCTGATCGACGATCCGCGGGTCGTCGGCCGACTCCGGGAGGGGGTCGTTCTCCGGGTCCTCCAGGGAGGCCCCGCGGACCTCGGTGTACCAGCCCTGGACGAGGAAGATCCCTTCGTCGCTCGACATCAGGCTCGCGGTCTGCGCTGCGAGAAAGAGGGAGTCGACGAACGCCTCCGGTATCTCGACCTCCACGAGCGGGGTCCCGGCGTCGACCTTCGTCAGGCAATAGGTCCCATCGATCGTGACGGTCGTCCCCTCCTGCGTAAGTGAGACGATCAGCCCGACGGTGCTCGTCAGCTTCACCTCCCCCGCGACCGGGAGGACATCGATCTCGGGGAGGCTCTGAACGAACGCCCAGACCCCGTCCAGGTCGATCCGATCGATATCGATCTGCGGATCCGATCCGACCAAAGGGAAGCTGAAGGAGGACAGGGCTAGAAAGCCGGCAGTCAGGCATAGGACGATCTCAAAGCGGTTGTGCCCCCTCATCTTCCCTCCCGGATCCTCGATGTAAGCCGGGGGTGATTCTCCACCCCGGAGGGGGGATTTCCAAGGCGGGTTAAAGGAACGGTGAAGGAGGGAGCGGATGTTGTAAGATCTGCGATATGCGAGAATGGTTTAGGCTTACCATGTTGACCCTCGGGTTGATCGCGCTCGGGATCCCCGCCTTTCAGCCGCCCGACCGGAAGCCGACCTCCCTCCCTCGGAGCTGGATCGTTCCGAGCGCAGACGATGTCGCAGCCGAGGTCTCGGAGCTCCCGTTCGATCTGTTCGTCGATGACTCCTACCGGATGTACCTGATGCGGTTCCCCGAGCGGATAACCGCCCTCGGGATGGCCGATCAGTTCGGGGTGACCGACGATCGGTTGAACGACTATTCCGATTCCTACACGGAGGGGACGCGGAGGATCGAATCGACGATCCTCGATCTCCTCGGCCGCTTCGACCGCGATCGCCTCACCCCGGCCGAGCGGGTGACCTACGATGTCTACGAGTGGTACCTTGAGGATCGGGTACAGGGACAGCGATTCTCCCCCGCCTTCTATCCGATGGATGGGCCGCTCCCGTTCAGCCTCACATGGCCGCCGAACCAGCTTCTCACCTCCACCTATCCGATCGATTCCCGAAACGAGGTCCTCGCCTATCTCGACCGGCTAAGACGGGTCCCCGATCAGTTGAAGCAGCTTCAGGGCTGGCTCGAACGACAGGCGGACAACGGGGTCTTCATCCCGCCGAGCGTCGTACTGAGCGAGATGCCATGGATGCTCTGGGTCCCGTTCCCCGAGGAGCGGAGCTACTCTCCATTGTTCGCTTGCCTCAGGGAGGAGATCAAGAACGCGAAGGCGATCTCGACCCCGGATCGCGGTCAATACCTCTCCGAGGCGTGGTCGATCATGGTCGACCGAGCGATTCCGGAGTACGTCCGGTTCGAAGACTGGCTGTACGAGCTTACCGGTTCGGCGCCTGATCGGGTCGGGATGGGAAAGACAGAGGAGGGGAGCGCCTATTACGCCTTTCTTCTCAAGCACTTCACCGGGCTCGATATCCCTCCGGAGGAGGTCTACCAGCTCGGAGTGGCCGAGGTCGAGCGCGCGCAGAGAGAGATCCGGGACGAGCTCGGCCGTCTCGGGATCCCGAACGATGGATCGATGGCCGACCTTCTAAGCCGCGTCGAGGAAGGATCCGGATCCATCCTTGGAAACGCGCTGCGGGATAGGTACATAGCCCTGAAGGATGCCGCTCGAGAAGAGACGTCCGGTCGGCTCCCCGTCCCGGAGAGGGATGTTCGGATCGTCGCCGGATGGTTCGAGCGGCCGTTCTATTGGAAGGCCCCGCACGACGGTTCATCCCTGGCCGAGCTTCACTTGAGATTCGATCTCTACGTCCCGACGTTTTCGCTTCCGAGCCTGATCTACTCCGAGACCTATCCGGGAAGGCACCTGCAGGTAGCCCTCGCCCAGGAATCAGACGTTCCGCTGATCCAGCAGGAGGAAGCGTTCCCCGCCTTCTCCGCCGGCTGGGCCGCCTACGCCGATGACCTCGCGGCTGAATGGGGCTGGTACGACGACGACCCCTACGGCTACATCGGCCATCTCTGGCGGAGGCTTGAGCGCGCTGCGATCGCGGTCTACGATACCGGGATCAACCTGAAGGGTTGGACCTACGATCAGGCCCTTTCATATTACGCCTCTGCCACCGGGAAGGATCCTTATGAAGCGGCGCTCGAGGTCTATCGCTACGGGATATGGCCGGGCCAGGGTACGATCGGGCTCGTCGGCTACGAGAAGATCCTCGAACTCCGACGGAAGGCCGAGGAGGGGCTCCAGTCCAGGTTCGACCCCGATCGGTTCAACGCCCTCCTCCTTGAGAACGGGAACGTCCCCCTGTCCGTCCTCGAAAAGATCGTCGAGGGCTATATCGAAAGCAATTCGAATTAGCCCGACTTCGCAAGGAGCGAGAGGAGGGCCATCCTGACCGGGACTCCGTTCGCCGCCTGGCGGAAGTAGGCCGCCCCTTCGAGCCTGTCGACGTCGGTTTCGATCTCGTTCACCCGCGGGAGGGGATGCATTATCGTGAGATCGCGCCTCCCCTCCGCCGTCTCCATGACGAGTTCGATCTCCTCCCGCGTGAACTGATCGGCGCGAAGGACATCCTTGCTCGCTAACCTTTCCGTCTTTTACCTCCCGATCCGATGAGAAAACAGGCTCTCCGGCGCGACCCGGCCGCTTTCCGTCTTCAGGAACTCCGCCCGCCCCGGCTCTCCCTTCAGTTCCCCTTCCTCGACGAGCACCTCGCCGCGGCCGATCGTCATCACGACCCGGCCGAGGACCCTCCGGCCTTCGTAGGCGGTGTAGGGGGCGTTCGAGTGCTGGTTGGAGCGCTCGATCGTCCATTCGGCGTTCGGATCGAACAGGACGACGTCCCCGTCCGAGCCGGGGAGGAGAGCCCCCTTCTTCGGGTAGAGCCCGAAGATCCGCGCCGGGTTCTCGCACATCACCTCGACGAGCCGGGAGATTGTGATCCAACCCGAGTTCACCCCGCCGTCGTAGACGAGGGGGAGCATCGTCTCGACCTGGGGCGAGCCGTAAGGGGCATCGAAGAAGGCATCGTCGATCTTCTTCTCCTTGGCCGCATGATCGCTCGCCACCGTGTCGATCGTCCCATAGGCGATCCCGGTCCAGAGGGAGCGGCGATCATCCTCGCTCCGCAGAGGCGGTCCGATCTTGACCAGCGGCCCCTGTCTCCTCAGTTCCTCCTCGGTAAGCGTCAGATACTGCGGGCAGGTCTCGGCGTAGACGCGGAAGCCGCTCTTCCGGGCGCGGGCGACCTCCTCGATCCCGAGCCTCGCCGTCATGTGCGGGATGTAGATCGGGCATCCGGCGACCTGTGCCAGCGCTATCGCCCGATGGATCGCCTCGGCCTCGAGGATTGCCGGCCTCGTGGCGACGAAGTTTTCACGCGGGTCTTCTCCTTGTTCGAGCATCCGATCCTCGAGATAGTCTGTGGCAAGGCCGTTTTCCGCGTGGACCATCCCCATCCCCCCGACCTGACCGATGATGTCGAACGTTCGCATAAGCTGGTAGTCGTCGGTCATCCAGCCGAGCTTGGCGTAGGTCATGAACATCTTGTACGAGGTGACGCCGGCGGCGTATGCCTCCGGTATCTCCTCGGCCTGGTTCTTCGGATCGAAAAGGCCTCCGTGGAGGGCGAAATCGAGGATCGAGACCGAGAGCCCCTCCTCGCGGAAGCGCTCGATCGTCTCGATTAGCCCCTCCCCTGGTTTCGCGTAGGCATAGTGGATCAGGGTCGTCACCCCGCCGTAGGCCGCGCTCACCGGTAGGGATCCGAGGTCGTCGAGGTAGACCGGATGGGTGTGGGGGTCGATCAGGCCGGGGAGGACGAACAGATCGGTCGCATCGATCGTCCGCTCCGCCTTCCCTTCTATGCCGCGGCCGACCGCCTCGATCTTCCCGTCGGCGATCCTCACATCAGCGAGCCTCATCCCGCTCGGGCTCACCACCCGGCCGTTCTTGATCAGAATCGTCGGCATCGTTCGATCTCCGCTTCAGCTTCCCAAAGGTTACAGGATCTTCCGCCCCGGCTCGTACCCTTCCTAGCGGAGCGGGTCGACGTGCTTCCGCCAGATGGAGAGGGAGTGTTCGATCGGGTCGACGAGCTCCATATCGTAGTCCTCGAAGTAGGCGTTCAGGTTCTTTATGTCGCGGACGAGAAGATCGAAGGCATCGTCGTTGTAGCGCGGATCGACCGCCTGGGGAAAATCGATTATGACTCCCCGTCCGTTTGAGTAAAGGACGTTGTACGCCGATAGATCGGAGTGGACGCGGTTATTGGCGAGGAATAGATCGACATTGTTGAGCAATCGCCGATAGATTCCTCTTGCCTCATCCTCTCCGAGCGTCACCCCGACGAGGACCGGCGCCGGGTCTTCCTCGGTCCCGATGTACTCCATCAGGATCACTGGGCCGTGCCGCTCGATCGGCTCGGGGACGTCGGCACCGGCGCGATGGAGGATCTCCAATGTTTTCATCTCGTGGGAGATCCAGGCGTTGAACCTCTGCAGCTTCCCACCGCGCGTTTTCTTAGCCAACCCACGGAGGAGGCGGGCGTCTACCGGTCCCATATGCTCCCGGCCTTGGCGGTAGATCCCGTCCTTCTTGAAGCTCCGCATCTCAGGAGGGCGGAAGATCTTGGCAGCGACGAGCTCCCGCTCGATCGACGGATGGGCACGGCAGCAGTAGACGACCGCCTCCTTACCCGCCTTTATCGGCCGGATCACCTCGACGATGAACCGATCCTCTATCAGCGGGTCGAGCCGTGAGAGGAGCTCCTCTTCAACGGAGAGCTCCTCCTCCTTCGGCTTTCTTCTCCTCTCGAGTTCTTCCCTCTCCTCGATGTAGCCTCCCATCTCATCCAGAATTCATTTTCTATTCCAGATTGATCCCTTTATCCATGGCCTCCCAATCGATCAAAGATGTAACCGATCTGGCTGTAGCGCTCAACCGCCCTTCCGAACCGGCTCGCAGATATCGACTAGGTGTTTCTTCTGTGGATGTTTTTCCGGATCGTTTAAGTAGAGCTCGTAGCAGAGCCGATTGGAGGGGTAATCCGGTTCGTATCCGCTCTTCGGGATCCACTCATCGATCAGCTTATCCCAAGCCTTTCCGTATTCGTCCTGATCGATCTCGACGTGGGCGACGGCGAACAGGCCTCCTGGGATCCTCATCGTGTGGACCTCGCCATCGACCTCTGTCCCTTCCGGGACCGTGATACAGGCGTCCGACCGGAGCTTCGCCTCCTCGACCACGCTTGGGTTATCGTGATACACGGCGAGAAGGGCGGTCTGCGGAAACTCGATTAGGCTTTTTGCCTTGCCCCATTCGAGGATCTTCATGATCGCCCCACCGATCTTAGGGTATGGCCCAACGTGGCGGATGCACGCCACGTACCGCTCCGGGAGTTCCTTCACTTCAGCTTCGAACTTTATCGACTCCTCCCATCGATCCGTTTCCGCGAGTGTAGGAAGGAAGGCGCACGAAGGCCAATCGAAGAAGGACGGATGGATATCTGTTACGAGGGAGCTTTCCCCCCAGGTCAACCCCACCCTTCACGGGGGAGGGTTAGGGTGGGAGATGAACTCCGGCTACAGCGCGGATTCCCCTTGACCACCCTGGCTGGCGTCTTCAACACACCAAAAATAAAGACACGACCCTGACCCGCCGTAGAGACATCCATCACCATGCGGCTACTTACGGACGCGTTCTACATTCAGTCCACCAGGCTCCAAACCGCGGTTTCGATCTGTGTCTCGTGCTTCCTACCCCGCGTCGGGTCGCAGCCATGCTGAACTTCCTTCCGACCATCGGTTCCTCCTCGCTCCGACTGACGTCGGCTTGCTGCTGACCGAAGATGGCGGCGATGGTCGTCTTCTTCAGCCCCTCGCTTCACCGACCGACCAATACACCACGTACCTGGACTCTAACGCGGCGGTATAGCCTTTAGCTTTCGGGTCGTGGGGTAACTTCCTTCTGTGGAGAACACCGAGAATAAGGATCTGAGCCCGGGAACTGCGCTGAGTTCTCTGTTCGGGAACGTGACGATAGTAATGCTTATTGCGAGCGAAATTCCTGGGCTACATGGGGATCGGTGAACTGCTGAACCTCGATCGCATAGCCTGCGGGATCCTGGAGGAAGAAACAGCGGACGTTGATGTCAGGTTTATCCAGTACTTCGGTGAGCAGAGTGGTATCGGTTTTGCGTAGGCGCTCGTACCACTCATTAACGTCGTCGACAACCACGGTGAGGAGAACAGCGTTCTTCTCTTGTGGACGACAGAAGCCTTTTTCACCTGCTACTATGCCGATATAGGTGTTGCCAGCAATGCGGAATATCTTTGCCCATCCTTGATCGTCGACCAGTGAGAACCCCATTGTCTCGCGGTAAAACCGCGCTGCTGGCTCGAGGTCCTCGTAGTAGAAAAATGTGATTCCAGCATGAACTCCTTGTTGATTGCTCATGTTGCCTCCTTTGCTTAGTAGATTAATCGATCATTGTTGCGCCGCACTTAGGACCGCTAAAGCGTGAATTTTTGCGGTGTCGAACATTGGCACTGCAAGGTCCTGCGATTTGACAAGAAGCGGCAATTCCGTGCATCCAAGGATCAGCCCTTGCGCACCCTGAGTGATGAGTCCCGTAGCGATATCGATGACGGCGCGACGGGAGCCCTCCTTTATCTCGCCTCTGGCTAACTCGTTTACAATGATCTCATGCACACGTTGTCGTTCCGCCGATGTATCGGGAACGAGCGTCGTGATCCCAGCCCGGGCTAAAGCCCGCTGATAGAACGATCCTTCTGTGGTGAAGTGGGTGCCGATGAGTCCCACCGTGGTAATGCCTGCCTGTCGCACTGCGGCTGTCGTTGCCTCCACGATGCTGACAAGCGGAATTGGTGACCGCGGCGCGACTTGTTCGAACACATAGTGCAGTGTGTTGGTGGCGATCAACCCCACCTGTGCCCCGGCTCGTGCCAGCACGTGGAAGATCTCGACGATCCGTTCCGCGGTGAGGTCCCATTGCCCCGCGTTCTGCCAATCGAGAAACTGTTGGAAATTAACACTATAGATAAGGATCTCAGGATAGGCGA
>QMQL01000023.1 GCA_003650505.1 Candidatus Acetothermia bacterium
CGGTGGAGGGGATCAACTTCGCAGTCGCGATAAACGGGGTGAAGGACGTCCTCGACCAGCTCGTCGGGTCGGGGAAGGTGACGCGCGGCTGGCTCGGGGTCCAGGTGACCGATATCAACCCGCAGACGGCCGGGGAGTTCGGGCTCGATCCGAACCAGGAAGGGGCCCTGATCGTCCACGTCTACCCGGGCGATCCGGCCGACCTGGGCGGGATGAAGGAGGGGGACGTCGTCGTCAGGATCGGGGATACCCCGATCGTTTCAGCCGATGATCTCGTCCGCGAGATCGCCCTCCTCGGGGTCGGTACGACGGTCGAGATCGAGGTGATCCGGGATGGCGAATCGGTCCTCCTCACCGTCACCCTCGGCGAGCGGCCGAGCGAGGAGGAGCTGGCCGACTACCAGGGACGGGTCGAGACAGTCTCGAAGTTCGGGATCACCGTCGGGCCGATAACCGAGATCATCGCCGAGCACCTGGGATTGAATTCGACCGATGGCGTGGTCATAATGGATGTTACCGCCGGCAGCCGGGCGGATCGGGCCGGTCTTCAGGAGGGTGACGTCATCCTCGAGATCGACCACCAGCAGGTGAGCTCGGTCGATGACTGGAACCGGATCGTCTCCGGACTGAGCGAGGACGCCAATCCGACGCTCACCATCATCCGGAACGGCCAGCTCGGGTTCGTCAGGCTGTAGGCCGGAGGACGGAGAGTGGCGCAGCTTGGTCAGCGCGCAGCGTTCGGGACGCTGAGGTCGCCGGTTCGAATCCGGCCTCTCCGAATCGCGGGAGTAGCTCAATGGTAGAGCACTGGCCTTCCAAGCCAGTGATGCGGGTTCGATTCCCGTCTTCCGCTCCAGAGCGCCCGTAGCTCAGTGGACAGAGCAACGGCCTTCTAAGCCGTCGGCCGGAGGTTCGAATCCTCCCGGGCGCATTCTTACGGAGCAAAAAGCTTCTGAGTAAGGTGAAGACGAACGGGCGATCGAGAACCCGATCGCCCGCTTAGATCCGGTATCCCTAAATGACTACAACATCCTGCGCCTGGGGGCCTTTATCGCCCTGAGCAACGGTGAACTCAACGCGCTGGCCCTCTTCGAGGGTCTTGAACCCCTCGGCGCGGATCGCAGAGAAGTGCACGAAGACGTCGTCCCCGTTGTCGCGCGCGATGAATCCGTAGCCTTTGGTCTCGTTGAACCACTTCACGGTTCCAACCTCACGATCTGCCACGAATACCCCTCCTTTACTGCTGGATGATTCATCGAGGCAGATCGTTCGAGCGGAAACCAGATAAACCGTACTCCATTTCGAAACCGACTGCACGATGCCCAACAACCGCCGAACTCTAACATCTATCCCCACCCGTTTCAAGTGAAACCCGGACCGGGCAAAACCGCCGTTCAGACCTTAGCTATCGCCTCCCAGACCCGGGCTGCCACCTCCGCGACAGGGCCGGTCGCATCGATCACGATCGCCCCAGCGGACGGGGCTATCACCCGCCCGCGGGAGGCCTGCTCCCCCCGGCCGACCGCAGCGAGCCTCTCCCGCCGGATATCTTCCGGCGCCTCGAGCCAGATCACCACGTCGTAGGCCGACCGATCGACGTACGGGGAGGAGGCGATCAGGGCGCCCTCGACGATCAGGATCTCGGTCCCTTGCTCTTCGTGCTCCTTCATGAGGTGGGAGAGCCTCTCGTTCAGTGTCGGATGGACGATCCGCTCGAGCTTATCGCGGGCGCGGGGATCCTTGAACACGATCCGGCCGAGTTCGACCCGGTCGATCCTTCCATCCCGGCCGACTATCCCCTCCCCGAAAGCGGCAACGATCCGGGCGAACCCGGGCGTACCGGGTGCGTAAACCTCCCAGGCGAGCCGGTCGAGATCGACCCACTCGACCCCCGGCCGCTTCGCCAATCCCGAGGCGACGGCGCTCTTCCCGCTACCCGGCCTCCCGGCAAGACCGATCACCTTCATGGCGAAGAGACGGTATACCGGATCCCCGCTCAGGGCAACCTTGCCCGGAAAGCGGCGATCCCCTACCCTCCGATCGGAGGGTGCGATGAGCGAGGTCGTCCGCCGCTACTACGACGAGGGCGTCATCCGGGAATGGGAGAGGCTGGAGGGGCCGTACCGCCGGTTCGAGCTGGTCAGCACCCTCCGATTGATCGAGGAGTTCTTCCCGAAGGAGGGGAGGATCATCGACATCGGCGGCGGGCCGGGACGCTACACGATCGAGCTTTCGAAGCTGGGGTACTCCGTCACCCTCGTCGATCTCTCGCCAAGAGCGATCGCGTTCGCAGAAGAAAAGCTCGAAGAGCTCGGATTGACCGGAGAGCTCCTCGTCGCCGATGCCCGCGACCTCTCGATGATCGACGATTCATCGTTCGACGGGGCGCTGATCCTCGGGCCGATGTACCATATCGTCGAGGAGGAGGGGAGGGCGGCGGCGTTATCGGAGCTCCATCGGATCCTCAAACCCGGGGCGCCGGCGATCGTCGGGTTCATAAACCCGTGGGGGATCCTCCGCTCCGGGCTGACCGAGTTCCCGCACGAGTATACCGATGATCACGCCCGCGACCTCCTGACCAGCTGCGTTCAGGCAGGCGACCAGGAGGCGTTCACCGAGGCGGCGTTCCTCACCCCGCCGCACGCGATCGGTGAACTCCGGGCCGCCGGGTTTGCGATCGAGTCCCGGGCCGGGGTCGAGGGGTTCGCCGCCGGTATGTTAGACGAAGTGGAGAGGCTCGCTGCGACCGATCCCAAGGGGTACGAGAACGTCCTCCGCCTCGTCGCCGACACCTCCACCCTCCCCGCCTACCGCGACTCCACCGAGCACCTCCACGTCGTCGTCAGGCGGATCGGCTGAAGCGGCCTGAAACATCGCCCGCCGAGGGGTGTAGATGGCGCGAGGTGATCAAGATGAAACGCAGACACGCAAGGACAGCGATCCTCATCATCTTCGGGATCTTATTCATCGGTACGATCGGCCTCGCCGACGGCGCGCCGGCCCCGCTCGGGATCGTCCCGACCCCAACGCCGTCCCCCCTCTCGGTCAGCATATGGACCGACAAGACGAGCTATATGATCGGCGAGAACGTGACGATCATGTTCAGCGTCACCCAGCAGGCCTACGTCTACATCTACGACATCCAGCCTGACGGGATCGTCCGGCTGATCTTCCCGAACGCCTACTCGCAGAACAACTTCGTCGGCCCCGGGGTCCACACCCTCCCGGACGGGCTGTACAAGTTCACCGTCGCCCCACCGACCGGGATCGAGCACTTCCAGATCTTCGCCAGCCCGGTCTCCCTCGGCCTCTCGCCCCCTTACTTCGGCGAGCCGTTCCCGATGGTCGGTTCGGACCCGGGTTCCGCCCGCTCGAAGATCCGGGCGCATATCATGGGGATCGTCCCCGAGCCGGACTGGGCGACCGCCTGGACATCGTTCACCATCGTCGGGGGGTACGGTTACGGGTATGCCCCGCCTTCCTACTACCACCCGTATCCGCCGTTCTGCCCACCGTTCTTCGGCTATCCGGGCGTGACCTGGTACTGGTCCGACGGTGAGTGGCGCTTCGGGACCCCGCCGAGCGGCTGGTACTGGTACTTCGGACCCGACTGCAAGTGGCATCTCCGGATAACGATCCGCTTCGGGACCGGGGATTAGCGGGATCTTACGGGCGTCTGCCTCCTCGGCTTGCGCCCCGGGCCCGGCGGAGACGCCGGGCCCTTTTTCATTTCCCGCCTGAAAGCGGCATCTCGTAAATCCGCCACGCCTTGTAGCGGACCCCGCCCATCGACGCCGATCCGCGGAGGATCAGGTCGTTGTCCTCGAGGAGGAGGGAGGGCTCGCAGATCTTGTAACCCCGCTTGATCGCGTGCTCCAATACCTCGAGGTAGAGGACGGCGTCAATCCCCAGCTTCCGGAACTTCGGCCTGATCCCGAAGAACATCAACCTGGTCCGGGGGATCCTCCTCCGCGTCCTAAGGAGGCGGAGGATCCGGATCGGGTCGCTGTCCCGGAACCGGTTCCAGCGCGGCCGAAGCGGGACGTTCGGGTCGGGGAGGGCGCCGAGGACGGCGGCCGGCTCGCCGGCGATGTAGGCGAACCGGATCAGCCCTGGATCGGCGACGAACCTCAGGCTCGATGCCATCGCCTCGGCCTCGGCGTCGGTCAGGGGAAGGAACCCCCAGTTCCGCGACCACGCCTCGTTGTAGATCGAGACGATCAGGTCGACCTCGGAGCGGAGCCGCTTCAGGTCGATCGATCTCGTCTCGATCGGCCGGCGGCCCCGGACAGCCGAGGCGATCCGGCGTAGGCGCTCCCCCGGCCGATCGGAGATCTCAATCCTGTAGGCGTGGTAGTCCTTCACCTTGGAGAACCCGTAGCGCTCGAGGAATTCGCCGTAGTAGGGGGGGTTGTGGGTCAGCTCGACGGTCGGCGGGAACTCGAACCCATCGATAAGGATCCCCTGATGCGCCTCGTGCGTGGCGGTCGAATACCCGCCCGGGCCGCGGACCCTCTCCGCCCCCCGCTCACTCAGCCAATCGGCCGCCCGATCGAGGAGGGAGGCGGCGACTTCGTAGTCGGGGCAGACGTCGAAGAACCCGAAGAACCCGATCTTCTCACCCCAGTGCTCGGCGAACCGGCGGTTGATGGCGGCTGAGACCCGGCCGAGGAGGCGCCTGCCGGAACGGGCGAGGAAATGGGTGACATCGGCGGTCTCGTGGTACGGATGCTCCTTCGAGAGGAGCCCGGTGATCCCGAACAGCCGGCTCCCGAGGAGCTCGGCGCGGAGCGGCGGGGTCCAATTCGGATCGCCCCGGAACAGGGCCCAAGGGACCTCGACGAACTCCCGGAGGGCCGGATCGCCGAGTTCTATCTGAACTATCTCGAAATCCATGATGTCCTTTCGCGGGGATGGATCCCCCATTATGCCGGATATCCGGGCCCGGAGGTAGCGCCCCCGGTTGCGCCGGGGCCATAGAACCGTTATCCCTAAGGGGATGGAGACCGAAGGCGGGAGACGGACGAAGCTCCTCCGCCTGATTCAGCGCCAGGCCGGGATCTCGCGGAGGAAGGCGCAGGAGCTGATCACAGCCGGGGAGGTCGAGCTGAACGGGGAGCTGACGACCGACCCGTTCCTCGACGTGGAGACGGAGGCGGTCTCCCTCCTCACCCTCCGGGGGCACCCCCTCTCCCTCTCCGAGCCGGAGGCGCGGGTCTACCGGTACTACAAGCCGGTCGGGGTCCTGTGCAGCCACGACGACCCGTTCTACGGGAACACGGTCGGGAGGATCCTGAGGACCGAGGGGTTCATCGGCTACACCTGGGTCGGCCGGCTCGACCAGGACGCGGAAGGACTCCTCCTCCTGACCAACTCGGGCGATCTCGTCCACGCGTTCACCCACCCCCGCTATCAGGTGGAGAAGGTCTACCGGGTCTCCGTCGGCCGCCTCCCGGACGGGGAGAGGCTCGGGGCGATCCTCGCCGGGATGCGCCGGGGGATCGTCGATGCCGGGGAGAGGCTCCGGGCGACCTCCGCCCGGTTCGATCGGAAGGGCGGGTACGTCGAGGTGACCCTGACCGAGGGGAAGAAGCACGAGGTGAAAAGGCTCTTCTCCCACTTCGGCCTCCGGGTGACCCGGCTCGTCCGGGTAGCGATCGGACCGGTCGGGCTCGGGGATCTGAAGCCGGGGGAGATCTCCCGCCTGACCGGAGGGGAGACCGAGGAGGTCCTCACCCTCGCCCGGGAGCGGCTGGAGGAGGGGGGATGATCGCTGGATGCGCTCCGATCCCGATCCTATAATCGATCCATGCGCGTTGGGATCGGGCAGATCAACCCCTGCGTCGGGGAGATCGACGCGAATGCCTCCTCGATCATCAGGATGATCGAGGAGGGGAAGACGGAAGGGTGCGACCTCCTCGTCTTCCCCGAGCTCGCGATCCCCGGCTACATCCCGCTCGACATCCTCTGGCGCCCCGGGTTCGTCCGATCCTGCGAGGAAGCGATCGAGAGGATCCGGCTCGCCACGGGCGGGATAGCGGTCGTCGTCGGCTCGGTCAGCTCCGCGCCGAAACGGGGGAGCGCGAACCGGTTCGACCTATCCTCGTTGAGCGACGGGGGCGGGATCGATCTGTTCAACGTAGCCTACCTGATCGAGGATCGGACGATCGTCGGCGAGGCGGCGAAGATGCACCTTCCGGCCTACGACGTCTACAACGAGAAGCGCTACTTCACCCCCGGTCCGGGGACGGGGGTGGAGGAGGTCGGCCGGACGAAGATCGGGATAAACATCTGCGAGGACCTCTTGGTCGACGGGGGGCCGAGCGAGGTCCAGGCGAGCCTCGGAGCCGAGTGGATCGTCAACGTATCCGCCTCCCCGTTCTACCGGGGAAAGCCTGTAATCCGGCTTAGGATGGCGGCCGAGCGGGCGCGGGAGAACGGGGTCGGGGTCGTATACGTCAACCTCGTCGGCGGGCAGGACGAGGTCGTATTCGACGGGGGGAGCTTCATCGTCGATCCGGAAGGGAGGCTCCTCTTTCAGGCCCCCCGGTTCGAGGAGGGTCTGTACGTCGCCGATCTCCAGTCCCTCCGCCCGATGGAGGGCGCAGATGAGGACGAGACCGCGCAGGTGAGGAGGGCGATCGTCCTCGGGATCCGCGACTACTTCCGCAAGAACCGGTTCGCCTCAGCGATCGTCGGGCTGTCGGGGGGGATCGATTCCGCCCTCGCGGCCGCCCTCGCCGCCGAGGCGATCGGAGCGGGGAACGTGACCGGCGTGTTTATGGAAAGCGAGTTCTCATCCCCCGAGAGCCGTGACGACGCCCGCGAGGTCGCCCGCCGACTCGGGATCGGGTACCTGGAGATCCCGATCGAACGGATGCACCGGGAGTTCCGCGCCGCCCTCCCCGGGAGGGCGGAGGGGCTCGTCGACGAGAACCTCCAGCCGCGGATTCGAGCGACGCTCCTGATGGGGCTCGCCAATTCCAAGAACGCCCTCGTCCTCTCCGCCGGGAACAAGTCGGAGATCGCGATCGGGTACAACACCCTGTACGGGGACACGGTCGGCGCCCTCGCCCCGATCGCCGACCTCTACAAGGAGGATGTCTACCGGTTGGCGGAGAGCCTCGGCGAGCGGATCCCGGAGCGCGTGCTGACAAAGCCACCATCGGCCGAGCTCCGAGAGGGGCAGCGGGACGAGGACGACCTCCCCCCCTACTCCGTCCTCGATCCCCTCCTCCGTTCGCTGATCGAACGGAACGGATCACGCGAAGAACTCGTCGCAAACGGGTTCGAGGAACGGCTGGTCGATGACGTGATCGCCCGATATCGCAGGAGCGAGTACCAGCGCCGCCAGCTCCCTCCCGGGATCAAGGTGACGCCGAAGGCGTTCGGGATCGGCCGGATCGTCCCGCTGACCGACCGATACCGCGATTGAACGAAAAGCCCCGACGGGTTGCGTCGGGGCTTAACGATCGAAGCGGGCTTCAGGTTTACTCGACCTTGACCTCGATCGGCTTCTCCTTCTTCTTGATCGATTCCAAAAGCGGGACCGTGACGATCAGGATCCCGTTCTCGAACCGGGCCTTGATCCTGTCGCGTTCAACCAGGTCGGCCGGAAGCGGGAAGGAACGCTGGAACCTGCCGTAGCGGCGGCCGATCCGGAAGTAGTTCTCCCGGTCGATCTCCTCGCGCCGCTTCACCTCTCCGGAGATGACGAGCTGATCGTCGTCGATCTTGACCGAGATCTCGTCCTTGTTCACGCCCGGGAGCTCGGTCTCGAACACGAGGTTCTGGTCCTTCTCGTAGACGTCGGTCCGGCCGAAGCTCGGAGCGATGTCGAACCCCAACCGATCGAAGTCGCGGAAGAACTCATCGAGCATCCGCGAAAGCCCGCTCTCGAGAAGGAACGGTCCCCTCTGCACATCAGGAAGTCTCCTAAGCATCGATCCCACCTCCTTTTTCATGTTATTAGCAGTCTCACCTCTTGACTGCTAATCGTAGTATAACGACGTCCTATCCCGTTGTCAAGAGGGGTGAGGGTCGGTAGAATCCCTACGTGCTAAGGAAGGTAGTGGTTGCGCCGATAATCGTTTACAAGCGGGTTATATCCCCGTTCCTTCTGCATCGCTGCCGGTTCTACCCGACCTGTTCCGATTACGCGATCGCGGCGATCGTCAGGCACGGGCCGCTCGCCGGGGGGTGGCTGGCGATAAAGCGGGTCGTGAAGTGCCACCCGTTCCATCCGGGCGGGTACGACCCGGTCCCCTGACCGATCAGCTAGCCCGAAACTCCTCCCACATCCGCTCTCTCATCTCGGGGTCGCTCAGAACGTCGATCGCAGTCATGGCGAGGGCCTTCGCCGCGGCGAGCATCGCCCCCTGCCCCCGCTCCGATATCGAGGCCTGCGCGAACTCCCGCGAATGCCCGGCGATCCCTTCGTCGCAGATCTGGAGGTAGGCGTGGATCGATGGGACGACCTGGGAGACGTCCCCCATGTCGGTCGAACCCATCCCCCCGTCCGGCTCCGGCGGGTTCAGCTCCCAGCCGACCGATCTCAGGTTCTCGACGAATGCACCCCCGAGGACGCGGTTCGGCTTCATCGCCTTGTAGGAGTGACCGACGAGCTTGAACTCGAGCCTCGCCCCGCTGGCGAGGGCCGCCCCTTCGGCGCATCTGCGGAGCTTCTCCAACAGCTCGTCGCGGTACGCGTTCTCTTTGGCGCGGACGTAGAAGTTGGCCGCGGCGTGCTCGGGGACGATGTTCGGCTTCGCCCCGCCGTCGGTGATGATCCCGTGGATCCGCGCGCCGTCCTTTATGTGCTGGCGGAGGGCGTTCATCCCGTTGAACGTCTGGATCACGGCATCGAGGGCGTTTACCCCCTTCTCAGGCGAGCCGGAGGCGTGCGCCGCCTTCCCGAAAAACTCGATCTCGACCTCGCTGATCGCCAGGCTCCCCCAGTCCACGACCGTGCGGTCGGCCGGATGGAACATCATCGCCGCGTCGACCCCATCGAACAGGCCGGCCTCGACCATGATCACCTTCCCCCC
>QMQL01000024.1 GCA_003650505.1 Candidatus Acetothermia bacterium
CTCCTCCCCATGCCGATTTTCCCCCTCTTGCCGTCCGCGGAGCGGAGGCGAACGTCCGGTCCATCCCGGATGAGAGACGGATCAAAGAGAGGGCGAAAAGGTCCCCCCGGAACGTCGGGCCGACCCCGGCGTACCATTCCGGAGGCTCGCGGAGGAGCCCCTCGAACTCCTTCGTCCAGATCCGCGTCAGGTTGAGGGCGATCGCGTAGGGGAGGAGCTTCTCGAACAGGCGGGGGCTCTTCTCAGGGGCATCGTGAAACTCGATCCGGTCGACCTCCGCCCGCTTGATGTACTCCGAGAGCCCGAGGACCTCGGCGAGGGCGCGAGCCCCCTTCTTCGTCTTCCGCGGCATGATCGGGGAGAAGGCGAGGACGATCAAGCCACAGGCGGCGATCGATACGCCGAGATAGAGGGACGAGGCGCCGATCCCGAGGGCGAACCCGGCGATGATCAGGATGAAGCCGAGGTTGGTGTAGAACCTCCGCGCCCGCTCGGGATTCTGCCGGTAGTATCCCTTTTCGATCAGCCGGGCGTAGAGGCGTGATTTGATCGCCGGGAGGTGTTGATAGAACTCGTTCTCGAGCGACGATAGGGTCCGCTCTTTCGGATGATCCTCGTCGAATATCGCGTCAACGAGCTCCGCCTCGACCGGGGAGAGCCGGTCGCTCGGGGCTTCGGTCCGGATGAAGCGGTAGTCGATCGGACCATGCCCGAACAGGGATTTCGCCCGATCGAGGAGTCCCTCCTCCTCGGCGTGAATCTCCTCGATTCTAAGGAAGCCCTTCACAGCGAGCCCGACGACCATCGCCGATATGTCGCGAAGATCGATCCTATCGTCGATCAGTACCCCGACCTCGCCGGCGTTCATCCCGGCCGGCGGCTCGAACGCCGGGGCGATGATCCCCGGCCGCGGGTCGCGTCCGACCCTGTACCAGACGGCGAACATCCCGATCAGAGTGAGGAGCGGGAGGAACGCCAGCTTGTTGGCGGCGAGGAACCAGGCGACCCTCTGTCCGATGGAGGGGGGCTGGAGCGGGGGGAGTTCGCGGGGGATTGAGATATCGACCGTCAGGCCCTCACCGGGGGAAAGCGGGCCGGAAGCGAAGTTCAGCCGGCCGGCATCGTCGATCGTCCCCTCGCCCCCGCGCGCTCCGCTCCCGTAGTAGCCGACGTACGAGGTTGAGGATACGAGCGATGGATCGACCGTATCGGGGAGGCCGATCGAGGCGGTCGCCCGCCCGATCGGGACCCTCCAGTCGTTCCCGGTGACGTTCCAATATAGTTGAAGGTAGTCGGCGTGGAAGAGGATGACACGGGAGGCGGTGTATGCGATCTCGTATACGTGCGTCCCTGTTATCGTCCGGTCCGGGTCGCCGATCCGGATCAGCTCATCCCTCCCCTTCCTCCGTACCGCGTAGGGGACGGAGGTCCCGTCCATCCGTACATCCTCGACCCGCAGCGCGATCGTCAGGTTCGCCCCCGTGGCGGGGACGCGGTACGAGACGGGGATCCAGCGCTCGATCCCGTGGTGAGGGGTGAGGAAGGTGACGGTCAGCTCCTCGGTGACTTTGAGCCTCCCCGCTTCGGTCAGATCGAGCCTGCAGTCGAAGCTATCGATCCTGAGGGATGCCGCGGCTGCGAGGGATGCCCCGAAGATCAGAATCAGGGTGAGTAAAGAGGCTCTGCGCATCAGAACCTGACTTGCGGGGCCTGCCGCTCCTCTTCATCGGGGAGCATGTAGAACTCGCGCTCCTTGAAGTGGAAGATCGCGGCGATGATGCTCCGCGGGAACGTTAGGATGTTTGTGTTCAGCTCGCGGACGACGGCGTTGTAGTACCGCCTCGATCGCTGGATCGCGTCCTCCGCCTCCTCGAGGGTGCGCTGGAGCTCGAGGAAGTTCTCGTTCGCCCGGAGCTGGGGGTAGTTCTCGGCGACGGCGAACAGGGAGAACAGGGCATTCTTCAGCCCCTCCTCCGCCTCCGCCTGCTCGCGCGGCCCTTTCGCGTCGAGGGCGCGGGCACGGGCCTCGGTCACCCGTTCGAACACCCCCTTCTCGTGGGCGGCATACCCCTTCACCGCCTCGACGAGGTTCGGGATCAGGTCCCAACGCCGCTTCAGCTGAGTATCGATGTCCCGCCAGGACTCCTCGGCGCGGACGCGGAGCCGGACGAGCCGGTTGTAGCTGAAAACGCCCCACAGAAGGATGATCACCACGAGAGCTCCTAGAGCGATGCCTGCACGCATGTCCCCTCCTTTTTCGCTTGCGATTCTAGCCAGGATCGCCGATCGCTCCAAATCGAGCCCGGAGGGAAGAGACCCGTTGCGAGGGGGAAATCGGCGTGTTATCCTCCGATCAATCGATTCAGAGAACGGAGGGACCATGCACAATCGACTGTTCACCCCCGGCCCGACCGAGGTCAGGCCGGAGCTTTTGCAGGCGCTTTCCACACCGCAGATCCATCACCGCTCGCCCGAGTTCAGCGAACTGTACGCCGAGATCCAGCCGAAGCTGCAGAAGCTTCTTTACACGGAGAACCCGGTCTTCCTGTTCACCTCGTCCTCGACCGGGGCGATGGAAGCGGCGGTGACGAACCTCGTGGGCAAGCGCTGTCTGAATCTGGTGAACGGGGCATTCTCCAAGCGTTGGCACGACATCACCGTCGGAAACGGCGTCCCCTGCGACGCGTTCGAGGTCGATTGGAACGTCGCGATCAAGCCGGAGATGGTCGACGAGGAGCTGAAGACCGGGAAGTACGACGCGGTCACCCTGGTCCTGAACGAGACCTCGACCGGGATGATGAACCCGCTGCCCGAGATCGCCGAGGTGGTGAAGCGTTATCCCGACGTCTTCCTCCTCGTCGATGCGGTGAGCGGGATGGCCGGGGTGAAGATCGAGACCGACGCGTGGGGGATCGACTTCGTCCTCGCCGGGGTGCAGAAGGCGTTCGCCCTCCCGGCCGGGCTCGCCGTCGCCGCGGTCTCGGAGAGGGGGCTCGAGCGGGCGAAGACCGTCCCGCCGCGGAGCTACTACTTCAACCTGAATAACATGTACAAGTACCATCAGAAGAACCAGACCCCTTCCACTCCGGCGATCCCGCACCTGTTCGCCCTGAACGCGCAGCTCGACAACTTCCTCGCCGAGGGGCTGGAGGAGCGGTTCGCCAGGCACGAGCGGATGGCGAAGATCGTGCAGGGTTGGGCGAAGGAGTATTTCGACATCTACCCTGAAGAAGGGTACTGGTCGAAGACCCTGACCTGCGTTACCAATACACGCGGGATATCGGTGAGCGATCTGATCGACCGGCTCGTGAAGGGATACGGGGTGCGGATCTCGAACGGGTACGGGGCGATCAAGGAGAAGACGTTCCGCATCGCCCATATGGGGGACACCCAACCGGACGAGATCATGGGGCTCCTCGCGGCGATCGAGGAGATCCTCGGGCTTTAAAAAGGAGGGAAAGATGGCGTTTCGCGTGCTCGTTTCCGATCCGCTCGCAAAGGACGCGGTCGACGAGATGAAGGGGGCCGGGCTCTCGGTCGACGTAAAGACCGAGATGTCTCCGGAGGAGCTTGCAGCGACGATACCCGAATACGATGCGATCGTCGTCAGGAGCGCAACCAAGGTGAGGAGGGAGATCATCGACGCGGCTTCGAACCTCAAGCTGATCGTCCGCGCCGGGGTCGGGCTCGACAACATCGACGTCGAGTACGCAAAGTCGAAGGGGATCGAGGTGAGAAACACCCCCGGGGCGAGCACGAACTCGGTCGCCGAGCTGGCGCTCGGGCACATCCTGTCGCTCGCCCGCCACATCGCCCGCGGGACCGTCTCCCTCAAGGCCGGCAGATGGGAGAAGAAGGGGCTCAAGGGGGTGGAGATCGCAGGGAAGACCCTGGGGATCGTGGGGATCGGGAGGATCGGCCGCGCCCTCGCCGAGAAGGCGAACGGACTCGGGATGGAGGTAATCGCGTTCGACAAGTTCGTCTCCGAGTCCCCGCTCCCCGGGATCGTGACCATGGTCGGATTCGACGAGCTCCTCAAAAGAAGCGATTTCATCTCCCTTCACATCCCGTTCGACCCGAAGGAGGGGGCGGCGATCGGGAAGGCGCAGTTCGAGAGGATGAAGGACAACGTTCGGATCGTGAACTGTGCCCGCGGCGGGGTGATCGACGAGGACGCCCTCGCCGAGGCCCTCGCCTCCGGGAAGGTCGCCGGAGCGGCCCTCGACGTGTTCGCGACCGAGCCGCCGGACGTGAATTCACCGCTCTTCTCCCAGGAGAACCTCTCCCTCACCCCACACATCGGGGCCTCCACCGTCGAGGCGCAGGATCGGGTCGGGGCCGAGGCGGCGCAGATCGTGATCGAGTTCGCAAAAACAGCCTAGGAGGAGAGATGGCGCAGATCGTCCCGTTCCGCGGATACCGCTACGACCAGAAGGTCGTCGGAGACATAAGCGCGGTCGTGACCCAGCCTTACGACCGGATCGGAGAGAAGGAACAGGAGGTCTACTACTCCCGTAGTCCGTACAACATCGTGCGGATCATCAAAGGGAAGCCTCAGCCGGGAGATGATGGGGAGAACGTCTACACCCGCGCGGCCCGGTTCCTCGCAGAATGGATCGATAACGGGGTCCTCAGACGCGATCCCGAACCGTCCTTCTACGCCTACCATCAGGAGTACGGATTCGAAGGTGAAAGATTCGTGCGCAAGGGCGTGATCGCCCTGGGGAAGCTCGAGCCGGAGAAGGTGCACGCCCACGAGCGGACCCTGAAGGGGCCGAAGGAGGACCGCCTGAAGCTGCTTCGAGCGACCGAGGCGAACTTCGGGCACATCTTCATGCTCTACTCCGATCCGGCCCGCCGCGCCGACGGAGCGGTCGCGGCAGCGATCGATCGGGTCCCACCGACAATCGAGGCGACCGACGACTTCGGAAACGCCCACCGCGTCTGGAAGATCACCGATCAGGAAGTGATCTTATCGGTGCAGAAAGCCCTCGTGGACAAGGACCTCTACATCGCCGACGGGCATCACCGCTACGAGACCGCGGTCAACTTCATGCGCGAGTGCCAAAAGAAGGGGTGGAGGCCGGCCGGCCTGGAGTCGTTCGATCACCGGATGATGACCCTGTTCAACATCGACGAGCCGGGGATGACGATCCGGCCGATCCACCGGCTGGTGCACGGGATCCCGGGTTTCGACCCGGATGGGTTCATCGAAAAAGCGAGGGAGGACTTCGAGGTCGTCGAACACCCTAATCGGGCCGCGATGGAGGAGGCGGTGGGGTCGGGGAAGACAAAGCACACGTTCGGGGTCTACACCGAAGGGAAATTCTGCACCTTCACCCTGCGTGAGGAGACCCTGATGGACCGGCTGATCGAGGGGCGCTCCGCCGACTGGAAGCGGCTCGACGTCGCGATCCTCCACGCCGCGATCCTCGAGCGGCTCCTCGGGATCGACGCAAGAGCCCTAGATGAGCAGCGGAACATCACCTACACCCGCGACCCGGACGGAGCGATCGGGGCGGTCGACTCCGGGAAGGAGCAGATCTTCTTCCTCCTCAAGGAGACGAGCCCGCAGGAGGTGATCCGGGTCGCCGACCACGGGGAGAAGATGCCGCAGAAGTCGACCGACTTCTACCCCAAGCTCCTGACCGGACTTGTGATCACCAAGCTCGAGATCGAGAAGTAAGCGGCGGAATCTGACCTCGACGAGGGGGAAGTTCGGTACACCTGTCCTCGTGGGGGGGGACAAAGCAACGATGTCACCTTCTCCCATTTCCCACGCGGGAAACGGGCGCTCGACTACCCTGTGGAGTGCGAGTTCTGGAGGAGGGCATCATGGCACGTGTGCAGTTTGCGGTATTGCTCATTCTGATCGCGATATCCGGCTACGTCGTCGGAGTCGCCAGCGATCTCGGCTTTTCCGGAAGCGTCGGGTTCGAGGTAACCTACACTCCGGTTCCCCCCGCGTCGTATGACATCGGGGTCGACCTCGCCCTCGGCTTCGATATCAGCGGGTTCTCCTTCGCTTCGGAGACCGGGTTCGATCTCTCCGGGTTCCAGTCCGAGCGGATAGGCCTCACCCTCGATCTCGGCGCGGTAGGGATCAGCGAGGAGATCCGATTCGAGCCGTCGTTCAGCCGGAACGAGCTTGCGATCGACCTGTCCATCGTGGGGGTCAACTTCGGAATCGATTGGATCCTGGCGAACATCGGTTCGGTACAGACACCGGATTACAGCATGGGAGCGGTCATCGAGCTGTCGAGCGGAATCGTCTCCGGGTTCTCCATCACCTCCATCACCGGGTTCGGCGCGATCGATCTGGTGAACACCCTCGACGGGGTTCGGGCACCGTTCTCCCACGAGCTACTCTACCTCTTCGAGTATCTCGATGAGATGTGCGCGACGCCGGCGGATCTGGACGTCACCGTCGTCAGCGGGTTCTACTTCGAGGAGGAGCTGGTCCGGTTAGAGGTCGACTATCAGGGGTTGATCGCCAGCAACACCACTTGGTTCGACTACATGGGCCTGACCGAGTCGCTATTCGAGCTCGGTTACCGGTTCGGAGACCCGGCGCTCAACTTCCTCGCATCGATGACCCTCGACGGTTCATTCGCCATCACCGCGATCGATTTCATCGTCGATCTGTCAGTCGATTTCGTCCGGTTCACTTCCCATACGTCGTTCGCCGAGCCGACCGTCCCGTCACCGATCCCGGTCGTCTTCGCCGGCCAGAGGTTCACCGTCTCGTTCGAGGTCTGCGGGGTGACGGTGACGACGGAGACCGACTTCGACGGATCGTTCCTCTTCGCTCAGGAGCTGGTGGCGATCGAGGCGGTGATCGATCCGGTAACGTTCAAGAGCCTGACGACGTTCGATGCGTCCGGTTTCGCCGGCGAGTGCGTCTACGCGGACGTGACTTTCTCCGGTGTCCTCCTCTATACCAGGGCGGAGTTCGACTTCTCCGGGATCGATCGAATCGTCTTCGGATTCTCGCTCAGTTTCTGAAATGTCGAGTGAAAACGGGAGATTGGAAGATCTCCCCGACGATCGACTCTTCGCCCTCCTCCGGTCGCCGGATGAGGGACCGGAAGCCCGAGAGGAGCTCCTCCGCCGTACGACGCCGCTGATCGAGGCAGTGATCGAAAACTCATTCGCCACGAGCGGATTCTCGAAGGAGGAGCTCTTCCGACCGGGCTATCTCGGGCTGCTGAATGCCGTTCACAACTACCATCTCGCGCGCGGGAAGCCCTTCTACGAATACGCGGCCAACCTGATCAAAGGGGAGATCCGACAGCACATCCGCGATCGGGTGAAGCGGACGAAGGTGCCGATATGGATGAAGGATCTGAACCGCCAGATCGAGGCGGCGGAAGCGCGCCTCCTCCGGGAGAGCGGAAGGCTCCCCACCCTGAGCGAGCTCGCCGAAGCGGTCAACATCGTCGAGGAGGGGATCGCCGAGATATTCAAATCACGCGAGGCACTGAGCTACGTCTCCCTCGACGCCGACCAGCGGACGAACGATCCCGTCCCGATGATCGACATCTCCAAGATCAGAAGCTCCCACCCTGTGCCGTTCCCGATCGAGTATCGGATCAAGATCGCCTCGGCCCTGGAGCGATTGAGCGAGCTTCAGCAGGACCTCTTCCGCGCCCTGTTCGCCGAGAAGAAGTGACCGGTCGGTCTTGCGACCTCAGGTGTTCCCCTCGCTTGGGTCAAAGGAGGCAGCGCTGTTTGCATCTCCCGTCCGGTGTAGGACATGGTCGTAGCCGCAACGGAATAGCTGGAGGACGTGCTCGTCATCGAGGGCGTAGTAGATCGATCGCCCGTCGCGTCTTGTCCTAACCAGCCCGAGCATGCGGAGGAGACGGAGATGGTGGGATACCGCCGGCTGCGTGATCCCGAGGAGCTCGGCGAGGTCGTGGACGCAGAGCTCCTTCTCCGAGAGGAGGAAGAGGATTCGAACCCGCGTCGGATCGCCGATCGCCTTGAACGTATCGGCGAGCTGCCCTGACAGAGCGGTATCCGGCGTCCGTGCGAGCAGCCTCCTTGCCTCTTCCTCGGAGAGAGAATGGTACATCGTGGTCTCCACTTTAACCGTGCCGGCGGGCTAAACCAAGCCCACCGGATAAGTAGAAATACTTAAGCAACCGTTCAATTATAGCCGGCGGGACGCTCCTCGTGGCCGTAAGGAAGGGGAAGGTTCTTCAGACAACCGGGATCCAGCAGCCGTTCATCTTCGCCGCCTCATCGTCCGCGAGAAACTGCGCCCACCGGTTTCCCCGCGCCTAGAAGGCCACATAGATTGAGATGAGCGGCACCGCAACCGCACCGACCGGGATGCCGAGAAGGCCGCCCCAGAACGCACCGGCGAGGAACCCCATCCCGACCGCCTGGGGGTAGTTGAACGGCCCCCAATAGCCGGGATCTGCCTCGACCACGGGAATGGCGATCGCAACGGCGAGTGCAAAGCCGATTCCCCCGACGACTGCGCTTCCGAGCGCTCCCAGGCCGGCGCCGAGGAACGGGGAGACGAGGCGTGACGGCTCCCGCCTGAGGACGGTATCTGTGATCCATCTACCCGCGATTCCGCCGGCGATCGCCGCCACCGTCCCGACGGGGAGGGCGACGAGGAGCCGGGAGGAAAGAGGGGTCCCTTCCGGGCAGAGGGCGTATCCCGTTGCAGCCATGATCGTAAAAGAGAGGAGCGCGCCGCCGATGCTCATCCAGCTTCGAGCAACGGCCGCCTTATCCGGTTCCGCTCCGACTCCTAGAACAGGGAGGACTGGGATCAATCCCGCTAGCAGGAAACACAGCATCTTGCGTAGATATGTCATCCTGTTTCCATCCTACGTGAGGGA
>QMQL01000025.1 GCA_003650505.1 Candidatus Acetothermia bacterium
ATCGCCGTCGGGATCGGAGTCGTTGTCAAGCACGGCGATCGTCACCGGCATGTCCTCTCCCGTACCGGCTATGTCGTCCTGGGCGATCGGCGGTTCGTTCACCATCGCGACCGCGATCGTGACCGTAGCCGTAGCCGTGCCTCCGTTCCCGTCGGTGACGGTGTAGGTGAACGAATCGGTCCCGTTGAAATCGGCATCAGGAGTGTAGGTCACCGCTTCCCCATCGTTGTCGACCGAGCCGTTTTCCGGCTGTGTCACGGCCTGGATCGCGACTGGGTCGCCGTCGGGATCGGAGTCGTTGTCGAGCACCGAGATCACGACCGGCGTGTCCTCGTCGGTACCGGCCGTGTCGTCCTGGGCGATCGGCGTGTCGTTCACCAGCGCTACCGCTACCGCGACCGTAGCCGTAGCCGTGCCTCCGTTCCCGTCGGTGACGGTGTAGGTGAACGAATCGGTGCCGTTGAAGTCAGGATCAGGGGTGTAGACGATATCGCGGCCGTTGTTGACTGCGGTCCCGTTCCTAGGTTCGCTGACCGAGTCGACGCTCAATCTATCCCCATCCGGATCGGTGTCGTTGGCGAGGACGTCGATCTTCACCGTCGTGTCCTCATCGGTATCAGCTCGGTCATCGTTCGCCGTCGGTGGATCGTTGGTCGGGGTGATTGCGATGCTCACAGCTGCTATGTTCGAGTCGTTTATCCCGTCGTTCGCCTTGTACGTGAAAACATCCTCCTGCGTCTCGGATCCATCGTGTACATAGATGAAAGAGCCGTCCGGGTTAAGGGTCAATCTCCCATGTTCCACATCGTCGACTAAGACTGCCGTAAGCTCCGTCATCGGCGCATGCCTGTCGTTTGCGAGGACTCCTGGACTATCGATGTCAATGGTTCCCCCCTCGGCAGCGGTGTACAGATCATCGCTTGCAACCGGGGGCGGCGCACAGATGACGAGGACAGTCACCTCTCCTTCGTTGGAGACCGCTCCGTCATCATCGGCCACGGTATAGGCGAAACGATCCTCACCGCAGGTCCGGGGGGCAGGGGTATAAGTTATCACGCCGGTCGTCGGGTAAATGCTGACCGACCCGGATTCCGGGGACTCGGTGATTGTCACTGTCATCGGATCGATCCGGCCGTCGGGATCCTCATCGTTTCCGAGAACGTTGATGCCGACAGAGACGTTTTGATCGGTCGCCGCCTCATCATCGCGCGCGATCGGCGGCTCGTTGCAGACGATCGTCACCGTTACCCGCGCCTTGTTCGAGACAGCGCCGTTGTCGTCCTCAACCGTGTACTCGAAGTAGTCGCTCCCGCACGAGCCGGGATCGGGGCTGTAGGTGACGACCCCGGTCGTCGGGTTGACGTTGACCGCCCCCTCCTGTGGAACCTTTACGATCGCGACGGAGGCGCGGTTGATGGACCCGTCGCTATCCGAATCGTTCGCCGGAACATCGATGTTCACCGGGTTTCCAGCTTCGGTTGTCGCTTCGTCATCATTGGCGACCGGTGGTTCGTTCTGCTCTTCCTCCTCGGCGAGCGGGCCGGTCAGCGGCTCTCCGATCTCAACATCCTTTCCTGCCTTGATCGCGATCCTCGTATCTCCAGCCTGATACCACTTATCCAGGATGAACTCCACCTCGCGCGTCTCCCTGTCCTTATAGCGCTTGTCGAATTTGATCCCGTAGATCCCGGTCGCCGGATCGTCTCCGACTTCACAGTCCTCCGAGGCGTGAAGGACGCTCTCCTCTTGTATGGATCGATCGAGCTCGATCACCCAATGGCTGAGCGATGGCTTCTTCCCTGAAGTGACACGGTAGGCCCAGGTCGAAGTCCCGTCGTCGTTGTAGACGACGCCGAGGAACTCGAACGTGTGCCCGTCGATCGTCAAGATCTCATCGGCGAAGGTCCCCACCCCGAGCGAGGCGATGAAGAGGATAGCGGCGAAGATGACGAGTGGTCCTCGTAAGGCGATAGGTAAGTGGCGATCTTGAGATTTCATCCCCGCTTCGCCCTCCTTGTGCCGCTTGCTTCTGGCCATCTTTCCCTCCGTGAAGATAGCTCCCTTTGACCCCAGGCTCTGGCTTGCTGCAAATTGATTATTCCTGAGAAGCCGGTCGTTCAGCGCGATATCCCGCCGTAAGTTAAGTGGAACCGATGTCGACTAACTAGATAGAGGGTTCCTTATCTATGCTCTGCATTCCCGCCGAGTCCGGGGACGCGGACCCGGTTCTCCAGCATCAGGAGGAGGCGGGATACGACGAGGACGATGACGAGGTAGATGAGCGCGACGATCACGTAGGTGTCGAACGTCCGCGCCGTGTGAAGGGCGATCTTCTTCCCCGCGAACGTGAGCTCGGTCAGGGAGAGGAAGTAGGCGAGAGAGGAGTACTTGATGCTGTAGATCAGCTCGTTCGACCAAGAGGGGATGACGATCCGGAGCGCCTGCGGGAGGATGACATGCCTGATTGCCTTCACCTTGCTCAGCCCGATCGAGCGGGCCGCCATCATCTGCCCGCTTTCGATCGACTGGATCGCGCCGCGGAAGTACTCGGCCTGATAGGCCGCGCTGTTCAGGCCGAGGCCGAAGACCGCGGCCACGAACGGCGTGATCTTCAACCCGACCATCGCGAGGTATGGGGGTAGACCGTAATATATGAGAAGGAGCTGGGCGAGGAGGGGGGTCCCGCGGAAAAACTGGACGTAAACGCTAGTTACGGCCCTGATCGGCCGGTTACCGTACACCCGGCCGAGGGCGAGGAAGATCCCGACGATGAATCCGAGGGTGATCGCGCAGGCGGTCAGCTCAAGGGTCGTCCCGGCCGCTTCGATCAGGCGGGGTAGTATGCTCCCGGCGAACTTGAAGAACTCCATATCCTACCCCTGGTTTCCGTAAAGCTCGGTTATCTTGTGCAAGAACTCTCGCGTCCGCGGCTCCTTGGAAGCGGAGAACAACTGCGCCGGCGGCCCCTGTTCCACGATCACCCCATGCTCCATGAATATGATCTCATCGGCGACCGAGCGGGCGAACCCCATCTCGTGTGAGACGACGAGCATCGTCATCCCCTCGCGAGCGAGGGCGATCATCACCGACAGGACTTCGCCGATCAGCTCGGGGTCGAGGGCCGAGGTCGGCTCGTCGAACAGGATAAGGAGGGGGGACATGGCGAGCGCCCGAGCGATCGATACCCTCTGTTGCTGTCCGCCGGAGAGTTCGGCCGGGTATGCCTCCGCCTTGTCGCCGAGGCCGACCCGGTCGAGCTCCTCCATCGCGAGCTTGGTCGCCTCCTCCTTACTCATCCCCCTCACCTTCATCGGCCCGATCCGCACGTTCTCGAGGGCGTTCAAGTGGGTGAAGAGGTTGAAGCTCTGGAAGACGAAGCCGATCTGGGCACGGATCCGGTTGATGTCCGCCTCCCGGCTCGTCGCCTCGATCTCCCCGAGCCAGACCCTCCCGCTGTCCGGGACGGTCAGCTGATTGATGCAACGGAGAAGGGTGCTCTTCCCGGTCCCCGACGGACCGATCACGACCTTCGTCTCTCCCCGGCGGATACTCAACGATACCCCCCGCAAGACCTGATTCTCACCGTACGCCTTGTGAAGATCTTCAACCCTGAGGACGACCTGGTCGGTCATCCCCTGCTTGTTCTCGGTCATGTCAGCGTTCCACCCGCCCCCTAATCTCGAAACCCGGGATCCGCACCCTGTCCTCGAGGAACGCGAGTGAACGATTCCCCGCGTAGGTGAGGACGAGGTATATCAATGCCACCACTATCCAGATGATCAGGATCCATTCCGCGCCGAGCGCATACTGGATCCGCGTCATGATCAGCGTCCCTTCCTTCGCCAGCTCGACCACGCCGATCGCGCTGGCAAGCGAGGTATCCTTGAGGACGCTCGAGAACTCGTTCGACCACGGCGGGATCGACAACCGGAATGCCTGGGGGAGGATGATGTGCCGGATCGCCTGAAACTTGCTCATCCCGATCGACCGGGCGGCCATCATCTGCCCTTGGCTGATCGCTTGTATCGCCCCGCGGAAGATCTGAGACTGATATGCCGATGAACGGAGGCCGAGGGCGATCAGCGCCGAGGTGAACGCCGGCAGAAGGATGTGAAACGATCGCGCCAGTCCGCTGTGAAACAAGAGGATCAAGACGAGGGCTGGGATCCCCCGGAAGGTCTGCTCGTACGCTCGACAGAACCAGCGGAGCGGGCGGTAACCGTAGACCTGGGCGAACGCAATCGGAAAACCGAGGAGGAGGCCGGTCCCGAGGAGGCCGAGCGTCATCAGGATCGTCGTCGGAACGCCCTTGACGATCAACGGCCCGATGCTCCCCAGGATTACGCTCATCCTTCCCTTCCAGTCGGGTAACCCAAGGGGAACGTGAAGGAGCCCTCCACGTTCCCCTCCTTGGGCTTCTGTTTCACCTTAGTTCAGGTGGTCTCTCACCGTTTCAGTGCCCGCCCCTCTTGCCTATTGATTGGCGAGGTCGGCCAGCGACTGGGCGAAAGCGTCCACATCGCCCTCGTCGAGATAGTGCTTGCTCTCCTTCCACGCCGCTTCGACCTTCGCCTGATCGGTCCCCATGTAAGCCCGGATCAGGTTATCCCAGGCTCCTGAGGCCTGCAACTTCTTCACCCCATCGTTGATCAAGGGGAGGAGCCCCTTCGGGTCGCCTTCGGCCACGAAGAACCCGAATGTCTCGCCGGTCTCGATCACGCCGACGATGGCCAACCGCGGGTCGACGACCGCGCTGGCGCGCGAGGCCGGTTCATCCTGAATGACCGCGTCGATGTTCCCGTTGATCAGGTCGAGGACAGCGAGCGGATAGAGGGGATACTCCGCGAGCTTGACGTCGACCCCGTTGGCGATCAGGTTGTCCTTGATCCAGTTCGCCCCGGTCGTCTCCGTCTGAGCACCGACGGTGTGTCCGCCGCTCAGGGCGGTGACGATGTTCAATCCGGAGTCCGCCCGGACGATCACAGCCTGGTTCGATGTCCAGTAAGGATCGGAAAAATCGACCTTCTGCTCGCGGGCCTCGGTGATCGTCGCCCCACTCGCCCCGATATCGACCCGGCCGATACCGACGTCATCGAAGATGATGTCCCAATCATAGCTGACGATCTGGACATCGAATCCCTCGACGATCGCGATCATCCGGATCGCATCGAGATCGAAGCCGTAGAAGTTCCCCGCCGTGTCCGTCCACTCGAACGGAGGCCACGTCGTGTCCGACGCCACGGTATAGGTCTCACCTAACCCCGTGAGGGCGAACGCCCCGACTACCAATATGATCAGCCAGCCGGTCAACAGCAGTCTTTTCATACCTGCGACACCTCCTTGAGGATCAATGTAGCACAGAACGATAGCACCGGTCAATCGCCCCCCTTCACCGCCCGGTTGGACTCCCCACCGATCGCGGGTAGACTAGACCACGATTCGAATACAGCCGACAAGGCGGAGGTGAGAAGCAGAAATGGGGCAGTGATGCGGAACGATGGGGGAACGACGGGGCTCGACTTCATCCGCCAGATAATCTCTGACGACGTCAGGGAGGGGAAGAACGGCGGCCGCGTCCATACGCGGTGGCCGCCTGAGCCGAACGGTTACATCCACGTCGGACACGCGAAGACCCTCCTCCTCAACTACTGGATCGCCCAGGAGTTCGGCGGGAAGTTCAACCTCCGGTTCGATGACACGAACCCGGCGAAGGAGGAGAGCGAGTACGTCGAGGCGATCATGGAGGACGTCCGCTGGCTCGGCGTCGACTGGGAGGACCGCCTATTCTTCGCCTCCGATTACTACGAGCAGCTCTACGAATGGGCCGAGTACCTGATAAAGGAAGGAAAGGCCTACGTATGCGACCTCTCCGCCGAGGAGATAAGCGAGTACCGGGGAACGGCGAAGCGCGACGGCGACGCGATGATAACACCGCCGGGGAAGGACAGCCCGTACCGGGACCGCTCGGTGGAGGAGAACCTCGATCTGTTCAGGCGGATGCGGGCCGGTGAGTTCCCGGACGGCTCGAGAACCCTCCGGGCGAAGATCGACATGGCTCACCCGAATCTGAACATGCGCGATCCGGTGATGTATCGGATCGTCCGCGCGACCCACCATCGGACCGGGGACGCCTGGTGCATCTACCCGACCTACGACTGGGCACACGGCCAGTCGGATGCGATCGAGGGGATCACCCATTCGCTCTGTACCTTGGAGTTCGAGAACCACCGGCCGCTCTACGATTGGTTCCTCGACAACCTCCCGATCGAGCAGCGACCGCGCCAGATCGAGCTCGCCCCGCTCGCCCTCACCCACACCGTCTTGAGCAAGCGGAAGCTCCGCCGGCTGGTGGAGGAGGGACATGTCGCCGGGTGGGACGACCCGCGGATGCCGACGATCGCCGGGATGAGGCGGCGGGGGTACACGCCGGAGGCGATCCACGACTTCGTCCGGCGGGTCGGGGTGACGAAGGCGGAGGGGATGGTGGAGATCTCCCTCCTCGAGCACTGCATCCGCCAGGACCTGAACAGGCGCGCCGAGCGGAGGATGGCCGTCCTCGATCCGCTGAAGGTGGTGATCACCAACTACCCCGAGGATAAGGTCGAGGAGCTGACGGCGATCAACAACCCGGAGGACGAATCGGCCGGGATGCGGAAGGTACCGTTCTCGCGCGAGATCTACATCGAGCGCGAGGACTTCATGGAGGATCCACCCCCGAAGTTCTACCGGCTCGCCCCCGGGAGGGAGATCCGCCTCCGCTACGCCTACTTCATCACCTGTACCGATGTGATGAAGAATCCGTCCGGGAACGTGGTTGAGCTCCGTTGTACGTACGATCCGGCGACGCGGGGCGGGGATGCACCGGATGGGAGGAGGGTGAAGGCGACCATCCACTGGGTCTCGGCTCCCCATGCGATCGACGGAGAAGTCAGGCTGTACGGTCCATTGTTCATCAAGGAGAATCCGGACGATGTCGAGCCGGGCGGGGACTTCCTCGACAATTTGGATCCGGACTCGCTCGTCGTCCTCACCGGCTGCAAACTCGAACCCTCCTTAAAGAACGCTGAGGCGGGGGAGAGGTTCCAGTTCGAGAGGAAGGGGTACTTCTGCGTCGATCCGGACACCAGGCCCGACCGGCCGGTCTTCAACCGGACGGTCACCCTCCGCGACACCTGGGCGAAGATAAAGGGACGGATAAAGGGGTAGGGAAATGAAAAGTAGGTTCATCATCATTTCGGTCTTGTTGGTCTCTTCCTTGGTCGGCGTGGCGGTCAACGGATTGGGGATCACCGGTCGCTACATCGACGTCGAGGTCGAGGTATTTCACAGCTGGGGGCTGTTCGGCCTCGGAACGTGGGAGAGCCTAGAGCCGCGGTTGATATCGCTCGCCATCGAACCGCTGTTCGATGATGACGCCGGGAGCGTGGGGATCGATTACGGGTTTCACCGCGACTACAGCATCAACCCATCCCTCGGGGATCCCTACCGGGTAGTCTTGACCAACCGGACCGACTCCCTCCTCGGCGTTGTCCTTGCGATCGACGGATTGAACACGAACGGAGATGCTCAGGTCACAGGTACGGACGCCGATAGGAAGTGGGTCCTCCTTCCGCATCAGGCCGTCCGGATCGTCGGATGGCGGGTCGGGACCGACCGGGCGCTTAGGTTCTCATTCGCTACCCCGAGCGGTTCGCATTCCCCTGTCTCGAGTGAGCGGGGGATGATCCGCGTCTATGCATACCTCCCGGGGTCGGAGGAAGGCGGATTCGAAAAGGGGACCGGCGCGGGCCAGCTGGTCGACCAGCCCACGGTTCGGATACCGTTTCATTCCGCTTCCCACGCCCCGCTCGAGGTCATCTCCATCGGCTATGCACGGGGGGAGATCGGCCTCGGCTTCGCCTGCAAGGAGGTTGATGGGGCCGGGATCATGGTCGGAAGCGTCATCACCGGAACGATCGCTGAGCTGCGCGGTCTCCGGGAGGGGGACCTAATCAGCTACGCGAATGGGATCCCGATCGATTCCTGTTTCGATCTTCAGGACCTCCTGGCGACGAAGTCCCCGGGGGACCGGATCGTGGTGAAGGTCCACCGGGAAGGGCGGGCGTTCCTCCTGATGCTCGAGATCGAGGAGTGAGGATCAGCCCGGATCGCTCGCCGATCTGACCGGGCTTCCGATTTCAGGGAGGGGTTCGTCGCCGCTCGGCTGAAAGACGGCCCCCTCCCCGTCGAGGAGTTCGACGATCTCGATCTTACGTTCCGTTTCTGAGCCGCTCCTGGAGATGATATAGAAGATATCCCCGACGCGGATCCCGTTCCTTTCCCCGAGCGATATCACCCCTCGCCGTCTCTCCGGATCGACGCTGATCACCCGGCCGGGGGATGAGACGGCGATCCTCGCCGAAGCGGTGGCGACCCTTCCGGCCGGATCGGTTGCGGTGAGAAGGACGGTATAGGTTCCGGGCTCCGCATACGTGTGAACGGGATTTCCGCCGGTGGCAGTTCCCCCGTCTCCGAACTCCCATTCGCATGAGATCGGGATTGAATCGCTCACCGACTCGTCGCTGAATGAGACCGGCCCGAGGGCGAACGGGATGGTCGGAGAGAAGGATAGCCCGGCATCGAGAGGGGTCGGCAACCCGGCCACCACAACCCGGACGTCCCCCTCGCCCACGATCTGCGGTG
>QMQL01000026.1 GCA_003650505.1 Candidatus Acetothermia bacterium
ATTGAATGCCCTCACCGGAGCGGGATCGTGGTCCGTGGGGGAGAAGATCGATCCCCCTCCGGGTTCGGCCCGCCAGGTCCTAAGCGAAGCCGAGGTGTTCGTCCCGCTCGCCGACCTGATCGATATCGAGGCCGAACGGGAGAGGCTGAACGCCGAGCTTGAAAAGGCCGAGGGAGAGCTGAAGAAGGTCGAGGAGGCCCTCGCCAACGAGGGGTTCCTCAGCCGCGCCCCGGCCGCCGTGGTGGAGAAGGAAAGGGAGAAACAGGCCGAGTTCCGCGGGAGGATCGAGCGGCTCCGGGCGAACCTCGCCTCCCTCGGAGGGTAGATGGACTACGCCGCGGCCCGGTCCCTCCTCGCCCGGCTCCCCTCCATCGAAGTAAAACCGGGGCTCGAACGGACCCGCCTCCTCCTCGAAACCCTCGGCCATCCCGAGCGGGGATACCCGGCGATCCACGTCGCGGGGACGAACGGGAAGGGCTCTGTCGTCGCCATCCTCGCCTCGATCCTGAACGCAGCCGGCTATCGGGTCGGGAGGTTCACCTCACCCGATCTGATCGATCTGCGCGACCGGATCGCGATAGACGGGGAGTGGATCGAAGAGGAGAGGTTCGCCGCGCTCACCGAGAGGATCGCGCCTCCCCTCGGTTCAGGCGCCGACCGGCCGACCCTGTTCGAGGCCCTGACGGCGATCGCGCTCGCCCACTTCGCAGAGGAGGAGGTCGATATAGCGGTCGTCGAGGTCGGGCTCGGAGGGAGGTTCGACGCGACGAACGTCGTCGACCCGATCCTTACGATCCTGACCAACGTCGATCTCGATCACACCGGGATCCTCGGGGATACGATCGCGAAGATCGCCTGGGAGAAGGCGGGGATCGCCAAACCCGCGGTCCCGCTTCTCGTCGGCCGACTCGACGAGGAGGGATGGGCGGTCGTCCGGGCCGAAGCGGAGCTGGTCGGCGCCCCGATCGCCCACACCAATCGGATCCTGATCGAGCGGGAGGCTCCCGAGTCGGAGAGGGCGGTCTACAGGATCGATCGGCCTCGGTTCCCGAAACGTATCCGGCTCCCCCTGATCGCCCCGTACCAGGAGGACAACCTCCGGACCGCCCTCCGGGCGGTAGAGCTCCTCCGCGAGCGCGGTTTCCCGATCGACAGCGAGGCGATCGAGGAGGGGATCGCGACCGTCTCCTGGCCGGGGAGGTTCGAGGTAATCCGGCGGGATCCGCTCGTCGTCCTCGACGGGGCGCACAACGTCGCCGGAGCCCTCGCCCTCGCCGATGCGGTCGAGGCCCTCCTCCCGGAGCGCTCGCGCCGGAGGCTCCTCCTCGGGATCCTCTCCGACAAGGACGTACCCGGGATCGTCGGCGCCCTCGTCCCCCTCTTCTCCCGCGTCTACGTAGCGGGCTCGTCCAGCCCGCGCTCCCTCGCGCCGGAGGAGCTCGCGCGACACGTGGCCGGATTCCCCATCCCCCATGAGTGCTATAATTCAATAGAGGAAGGGCTGGAGGCGGCACTCGGCTCGATGAAGCCCGAAGATTCTTTGGTGGTGGCAGGATCGCTGACCGTCGTCAAGGAGGCGCGGCGACACTTGGAGGGCAGATGAAGACGCTCGTCGAACGGGTGAAGGAAGCGGGGCTCCCCGATCATATCGCCCTGATCATGGACGGGAACGGCCGCTGGGCAAGAGCGCGCGGGTTGCCGCGGGTCGCCGGCCACCGCGCCGGCGCGACCGCTGCCGAACGGCTCGTCCGGTTCGCCGGGGAGAGGCTCGGCCTCCGCTACCTGACCCTGTTCGCATTCTCCACCGAAAACTGGAAGCGGCCGAAGGAGGAGGTCGACTACCTGATGGATCTCCTCCGGGAGTTCATCGACGAGAAGCTCGCCGAATTCGTGGAATCAGGGGTCAGGCTCCGCGTGGCCGGCGAGATCGAAACCCTCCCGGAATCCCTCCGTGAGACCGTGATCCGGGCGATCCGCGAGACGGAGGGCGGCGAGAACCTCGATCTGACCGTCGCCTTGAGCTACGGGGCGCGCCAGGAGCTGACCCGGGTCTGCGCGGAGATCGCCGCCGACGTCGCCTCCGGTCGGCTGAAGGCGGAGGAGATAGGCGAGGGGACGATCCGCTCCCGGCTCTATACCGCGGACGTCCCCGACCCCGACCTGATCATCCGGACGAGCGGGGAGCTCCGGCTCTCCAACTTCCTCCTCTGGCAGGCGGCGTACGCCGAGCTTTATTTCACCGATGTCCTCTGGCCGGACTTCACCCCGGCCGAGCTCGTCCGGGCGATCGCCGCCTACCAGCGCCGGAAACGCCGGTTCGGCGGGCTGGAAGGGGATGGGGCAGATTGAAATTCCTAAAACGCCTCGCAAGCGGCCTTGTCGGCGGACTGATCGTCTTCGCCGTCCTCTACCTCGGGGCGCGCTACGAGATCAAGTGGATCGCCGGGTTCCTCATCCTCGCCGTTGCCTACCCGACAGCGGTCGAGTACATCCAGCTCCTCCGGCGGCTCGACATCGAGCTGGCTGCGCCTGAGTTCTTGATCTGGATCCCTGTCCTCGTCTTCAGCTACCTCGTCTTCAACGGCCGCTACGCCGACGTCGTCCTTCTGTTCGCGATCGCCTATCAGGTCCTCCGCTACCTGAGGGCCCTCCCCCACCGCGACGGGCTGTTCAGCGCGATCGCCGGGGTGTTCGGCCTCCTGTACATCCCCTGGCTCCTCCATTACTTCTACTTGATCTACATCGGAGCGGCCGGCCAGCCGCCCCACGTCGGGGGGGTGAACGCCCTCGTCGTCCTCCTGATGGTCTGGGGATACGACACCGGCGCCTACCTCATCGGGAGCACGATCGGCCGGCACAAGGCATTTCCGAACATAAGCCCGAACAAGACCTGGGAGGGGGTAGGAGGGGGGTTCCTGTTCGCGTTCGCCGGCGCGATCCTCGGTGCGTCCCTCTCGCCAGTATGGCGCGAGTTCGCGTTTCACGGCGGGGTTCACCATCTGATCCTCTCCTCGTTTTTCGTCGGGCTCGCCGTGCAGCTCGGGGACGTGTTCGCTTCGAAGCTGAAGCGGGCCGCCGGGGTTAAGGATTCGGGGACGTTCCTCCCCGGGCACGGCGGGGCCCTCGACCGGATAGACGGGCTCCTGTTCGCCCTCCCGGTCTTCTACTTCTACTACCACTATGTCCTCGGGTTCTTCTGAGGGCGATGTGAAGGGCGGGTGAGATGAGCCTCTTCCTTCGGAGCATCTACCTCTCCTCAGCCCTCTCCCTCGGTTACATCTTCCTCCTTTTCAAGAGCAACCCGTACCGGAGGATCCCGGCTGCGCCGGCGATCGTGGCTTTCACCGCCGGGATGTTCGCCGTGATCCCGGTCGTCGCCGTGAAGCGGCTGATCCCGTTCGACCCTAACCTCGCCACAGGAGGCGGGCTCTTCCTTGCCGCCTCGATCGAGGAGGCGATGAAGTTCTCCGCCTTCTTCCTGACCGGCTGGAGGTTCAGGTTTCCGAACGCAGTCGAAACCCTCGATTACGCGATCTACTTCGGGATCCTCGGGGTCGGATTCGCGATCTACGAGGACTTCTGGTACATATTCAGCGTCTCCTACCCCTCTTGGACGGCCGGTGATCCCTACCGATTCAGCGAGATCTTCCACAGGATCGTCCTCGCCCGCGCCTTCCCCGGCCACATCCTGTTCGGCGCCCTCGCCGGGTTCTTCGTCTGCCGCGGCCGGACCTCCCGACCGGTAGTGAGGATCGGATGGATAGCGGGAGGGTTTGCGATCGCCCTCCTTTCCCACGCCGGTTTCAACCGGATCGCGACGCTCGGCGATCCCCCGCTCCTTATTACCTACGCCCTCGTCCTCGTCGGGATCTTCCTCGCTCTCCGGAAGCGCGAGCTTACCCGATCCCCTTTTGCCGCGTTGATCGATTACGTGGAAGGGAGGAGGGAAGATTGGCCGTTTCCGCGACCGCCGATCGACTACCTGTTCGCAGAAGGATTCCCCTGGCCGGGGAAGAAGAGGGGAGGGCTGTTCCAGTTCTACCCGGTCCTCCTCTCCCTGGCGATCCTCTTCCCCCTCCTTTTGACGGCCGTCTACCTCCTGAACCGGCTCGTCCTCTGGTCGGGATAGCCCCTAAATGTGTAGGGCGGCCGGGCATTTCGCTCGGCCGCCCTCTCCGGGTGGTGAAAAAGATGAGGGGGTTCTTTCACACAGAAGGACTATATCACAAAACCGCTCCGCCGTCCGTAATGCGCATTACACGGGATACGCCTGCCGGTCAGATCAGATCTGCAAGGGTGAGCGAATCAAGAAGTTCGATGAATCCCCGGTTGATCGTCCCCCAGGCGGTCTTCGTCGGGCAGATGTCGGTCATGCTGCAGATGGAATCGGGGCCGATGCAACTGACCAGATCGAGGGATTCGTCGAGCCCTTCGAGGATCCGGCGGATCGACACCTCCGCCGCCGGATCGACGAGGGTATAGCCCCCGCTCCGGCCCTGCCGGGACTCGACCAGACCGGCCCGCTTCAGCCGGTGCATGATCTTCTCGACGAACGGGAGGGGGAGGGAATAGCGCCTGGCGATCGCAGCGGCCGATACCGGCCGGTCGGATCGGTTCCTTGCGAGCTCATAGGCGGCGATCAGCCCGTAGCTCGCCTTTTTCGTCAGGTGCACCCTACGACCCCGCCTCCTCCAGGAACGCCCGGTAGCGCTCCTCGAGCTTTTTCATCTCCGCTTCGAGCCGTTCGTGGCGGCGCTTCAGGACCGGAGGGATCTCCCGGCCGTGTCCCTTCAGGTACTCGTATATCGCCTCGTTCAACGCGTCGGCGGCGAGGGCGGAGCAGTGCATCTTCACCGGTGGGAGCCCGCCGAGCTCGCTCGCCACGTCCTGATTCGTGATGGCGATCGCCTCGGGGAGGGTTTTCCCCTTGGCGAGCTCCGATACCATCGACGAGGTGGCGATTGCGGCGGTGCAGCCGAACGTCTCCCACGAGATGTCGGATATGACCTCCCTGCCCTCGGCGTCCTCCTCCACCTTGATGTAGAGCCACATCACATCCCCGCAGACGATGTTCCCCACCTTCCCGACCGCGGAGTAGCCCTCGAGTTTCCCCATGTTCCTCGGGTTCCGGAAGTGCTCTATCACCTTCTCTGTGTACATCATCCCTCCACCTTGAACGGGGATATCGCACGGAGCTCCTCGACGACCGAGGGGATCACCTCGAGGAACCGATCGACCTCCTCCTCCGTCGTCTGGCGGCCGGTGCTGATCCGTAGGCTTCCGTGCGCCATCGATAGCGGGACCCGGATCGCGACGAGGACGTGGCTCGGCTCGAGGTTCGGGGAGGAGCAGGCCGAACCGGTCGAGGCGGCGATCCCGCGCTCGTCGAGCCTCATCACCAGGCTCTCCCCTTCGATCCCGGCGAAGCTGAAGTTGACGATGTGGGGGAGGCTCTCCTTCCGGTCTCCGTTCAACCTCACACCCGGGATCCGCATCACCCCTTCGATCAGCCTCTCCCGGAATCCCCTGAGCCGGGGGACGACCGTCTCCCGCTCGGAGAAGGCGAGCCGGGCGGCGGCGGCGAGGCCGACGATCCCGGGAACGTTCTCCGTCCCGCTCCGGAGCCCGCGCTCGTGTCCGCCCCCGCTCAGAAGGGGCGAGAGGCGGATCCCCTTGCGCACGTAGAGGAACCCGACCCCCTTCGGGCCGTTCAGTTTGTGCGCGGAGACCGATAGGAGATCGACCGAACCGGCCGGGATGTCGACCTTCCCATAGGCCTGGCCGGCATCGGTGTGGAACGGAACCCCCCGCTCCTTGCAGATCTCCCCGATCTCCCCGATCGGCTCGATCGTACCGATTTCGTTGTTCCCGGCCATGATCGAGACGAGGAGGGTATCATCCCTGATCGCCTCCTTCACCGCCTCCGGTTCGACGCGGCCGGCCCGGTCGACGTCGAGATAGGTCACCTCGTAGCCCCGCTCCTCGAGCCACCGACATGCATGGAGGACGGCGTGATGCTCGATCCGCGAGGTGACGATGTGCCGTTTCTCCGGATGCGCGAAGGCGAGCCCCTTGATCGCCAGGTTGTCCGCCTCCGTCGCCCCGGAGGTGAAGACGATCTCGGACGGCTCGACGCCGATCGTCTCGGCGAGTGAAGCGCGCGCCTCTTCGATCGCAGCGTGCGCCCTCCTGCCGAAGCGATGAAGGCTCGAGGCGTTCCCGTACTCGTCGGAGAAGTACGGCTCCATCGACGCGATCACCTCTCCGGCAAGCGGGGTGGTCGCGCTGTTGTCGAGATAAATCGGATCCGGGTCCATGAGAAAATCCTACCGGAACGGTCCGGTTTATGCAAGAAGGGAAGTCCCGTGGTCAGACCTGTTCGAACATCTCGACCCCTGCCCCGCAGTCGGGGCAGGTCCATCCTTCGGGGAGATCCTCGAACGGGGTTCCGGCGGAGACGCCGGTCGTCGGATCCCCGACGGCCGGGTCGTATATGTACCCGCATACGGTGCATTCCCACTTATCCATCATCAACCTCCTCGAGTCCCGATTGTAACCCTTCTTCTCCCGATCCCGAAGCGGCATGGAACCGGAACTCCTCCGGAGAGCTCAATCCGAAGTGGCGGAGGAACTCGCCCGTCACGTGGAGGAGGAGAGTCCGCTCGTGCTCCTCGGCCCGGATCAGCCGCCGCTCGATCAGCTCCTGGACGTGGCCGTAGGCCTTGTTCCCGCGGACGCGGACGAGGTCGGCCTGGGTGATCGGCTGATTGTAGGCGATGACGGCGAGCGTCCTGAGGACGGGGCGGGGGATGTCCTGCTGCGGGGCGAGATGAGCGACCCGATCGACGTAGACGTCCTTCACCCGGAGGGTCGCCCTCCCTTCCACCCGATAGAGCTCGATCCCCCGGGTCGGATCCCGATACGTCTCAGCGAGGTCGTCGAGGAGGCGATCGACGTAGGCGAGCTTCACCCCGCCGAGGAGCTTCGCCAGCCGGCGCCGCGTCAGGGGATCGGGCGAGAGGAAGAGGGCGGCCTCAACGAGGGCGAGGTCGTTCCCGCGCTCGCTCCCCCCTCCTTCCGGAGGGGGATTATCCCTCTTGTTCGAGACGGATGAGGATGTCACCGAGGAATTCCTTCTGGGTGCAGCTGATCCGCCCGTCCGCGGCGAGGTGGAGGATCTCGAAGAACCGCTCGATCCGCTCCTCCTTGTCCCCGCGGTCGAGGAGTCTGAAGAAGCTGAGTACACGTCGGCCGCTTAAGAGGCGTTTGATCCGCTCGAACGCGGCATGGAGCCGCTCTGTGAAGTCGGTCCCGCCGATCTCGTAGCACTCAAATGGGTCGAACTCGTCGGTCTCCACCCGCTCGATCAGCCGTTCGGCCCGGCGGCGGGTGACATCAAGCGCCGCCCGCAACGCCTGGCGGAGGTCGAGGAGGGTGACCTGACGCCGGGGCCGGCGGAGTATCGGGAGGGCGAAGTCGGATGGGACGATCGGGATCGGGGGCTCCTCCCCCATCTCCTCGATCGCCTCCCCGATCTCGCTGACGAGATCGTCGCGCTCGGTCGGGGCCTCCTCCTCGAGGAGGCCGTCCGACTTCATCCGAAGGAGGATCGAACAAGCGAGGACCATCCTCCCCGGGATCTCGAACCGGAGCTCGCGGAGGGCGCTCAAGTAGTCGCGGAAGCGGCGGGTCAGCTCGGTCAGGTCGATGTCCCAAGGATCCATGTCCTCGGTCAACCTGTGGAGGACGACCTCCCAGCTCTCCCCGACGAGCTCCTCGACCGGGATCTCGGCGATCCGTATCCCTTCCACCTTGAAACGCGCCCCCTCCTAGTTCAGATTGAGTGCCAACACCTCTGAAACGCCGTTCTTGATTGTCACCCCGTAGGCCCGATCGGCATGACGAACTGTTTCCTCGTTGTGCGAGACAACGATCACCTGAATCCGATCGGAATATTCGCGGAGGAGGCGGCCGAGCCGGGTGATGTTCATCAGGTCGAGAGCCGCATCGATCTCGTCGAGAATGAGGAGCCTCGCCTCCTGGTACTCCTGCAGGGCGAAGATGAACGCGATCGCAAGGAGGGTCTGCTCGCCGCCGGAGAGGGAATCGATGACGTGCGGCTCCTTGTCCGGCGGATTCGCCTTGATCAACAGGCCGGAGGAGATGTCCCCCTCCTCTTCCAGCTCGAGCGAGGCGCTCCCCCCGTCGAACAGCCGCTGGAAGATCCGGTTGAATCGGGTGTTCACCGCCTCCAACACCTCGAGGAACCGCGCTCGCTTCCGCTCCTCGATCTCGCCGATCAGCCGCTCGATCTGACGCTTCTCCGCCTCCAGCGCGTCGACCCGCTCGCGGAAAAGGTTGAATTCCTCCTCGTACCGGTCGTATTCGTCGATCGCCCGCATGTTGACGGGGCCGAGCCGGGCGAGCCTCCTCCGGTTCTGCTCGAGCCTCCGTTCGAGCTCGGCGAGCGATCCCTCGATGTAGTAGGAGGGATCGCGCTCCTCCTCCCCGCCGAGCGCCTCGAGCTCGGCCTGTGCCTCCGCCTCGCGCCGCTCGTAGCGGGTGAGGGCCCGGCGGAGGTTCTCCAGCCCCTGGTAGGCCTCACGCCTCTTCTCGCGGAGG
>QMQL01000027.1 GCA_003650505.1 Candidatus Acetothermia bacterium
GCCCTTATCTCGGCGCGGATGTAGTCCTCGAGGCTCATCCCCGCCGGTATCGCGAGGTCGAATGCCTGAAGAAACGGCCGGAATGGCTTTTCCACCCTTGCCATTCCGCTGGCGAGCGCTTCGCTGACGACGCGGTAGGGATCGGCCTTGTAATGGTCTTCGGCGTAGTGGGAGGGATAGAGCATCGGGGAGATGAAGTCGACGTATTCGGCCACGTCCTCGAGCGACTGGCCGATCGGATCGATCAGCTTCTCGTTCCATCCCCATAGTACGCGGCCGAACAGGTCGGCCGAGAGCACGACCCGGCTCGAGAGGAGCCTCCTGGCGGAATCGAGGAACCGGCCGATCGCCGCGTAGCGCTCCTGGTAGATCGGGGCGAGGGTTCCGCCGTCCGGATAGCGGATGTAGTCGAACTGGATCTCGTCGAAACCGAGGTTTGCGACCTCGTTCGCTATCGCGAGGTTGTAGGAGACGACCGTCTCGTCATCCGGGGAGACCCAGGAACCTTTGATGCCCAACCTCCGAGCGAGGATCGGGTCGTAGAACGCGACCTGCCGGGCGATCAGGTAGAACCCCTGAGCGCGAAGCTCGGGGATGATCCGCTCCAGATCGATCCTGTCGACCGCTGCGCCGATCTCGCGGGCGAACGGGATCTCCGTCCGGTAGGTGACCTCTCCGTGCATATTCTTCACGTTTATCACGAGGGCATCTATCTTCCCCGCCTCTCGTGCTGCCAGCACGCCCCCCATGATCCCGCCGTTCTTCAGGGCGTAAGAAGTGAGATAGATGCCGACGTGCCCCGCACCCGGATCGGCCGGAGGGACCTGCGCCCCGCGATCGAAGGAGAGGAAGCCGAATACGACGAGGATCAGGGACGCAACGATGGCAAGCGCCGATTTCGAGCGGGGCATGTCCGGATATTAGCCCCGGGTGAGGCGAGAGAACATCCTCGCGGTCTTGCTGACAGGGGACGGATGGGACATAGGAGGCGGACCGATACGCGTCCCATTCACAACATCCACACCTCAGGTTCACACCGCTGACAATGGAGATGTGTAGTCTCGATCGAATCATCTAATTGTCGGTGAGGCGTAGCGCGGCTACAATCTCCGAACGGTTGAGATTTTCGGGTGGTTGTCATCCGGGCAAAAGGAGCATATGTGATAATGAACAAGTTGATGCTTGTTGCGGTGATGCTGATTGTGGTCGGCGCCGGCGTGGCTGGTCTCGCCGATACGCGCGGACCGATAACGATCCTGTCGGATGCCGATTTCACGGCGGTAAACGGGGTCGTGTCCGGGAGCGGGACGGGCGACGATCCCTACGTGATAGCCGGTTGGGAGATCGCGGTCGGCGATGAGGGGTTCTACGGGGTGCGGGTCGAGAACGTCGAAGCATCGTTCGTGCTGCGCGGCCTCGTCATCCGCGGCGCGACGGGCCCGGGCGGAGCGGCGATCAGGATCGGATTCGCCTCCAGCGGGAGGGTCGAGGGGTGCACGATCACGGAATCGGTGAACGGGATCGAGATCGTCTCCTCCACCGGGATTTCGGTGAGAAACTCCGTCCTCTACGTGACCGGCCGCGGGCTCCGCGTCCTCGGCGAGACTCCGGAGGAGTACAGGCTCGACATCGACGATTCTAACCTCCTGAACGACTCGCCGATCCTCTACTACTACGGCCTCGATGGGGACACGATCGATGGGAAGAAGGGCACGCACATTACGGTTGCCGACAGCAGGAACGTCACGATATCGAACAATGAGGTGGTAAACGGCGATGGGATCGAGCTTGCGTTCGTCACCGACTCCGTGGTGGAGAAGAACGCCGTCCATCGGACGAGCCCGGTCCTGACCGACCATGGGATCCTCCTCTATCGCTCGGATCGGAATGCGATCAGGGGGAATGCCCTCTGGAACAACAGGCTCGCCGGGATCCAGCTCGCCCTCTCATCCGGTAATACGGTGGAGGAGAACACCGTCTATGCCAACGATACGGGGGTCAGGCTGATCGGATCGGATGCAAATACGGTCACCGAGAACGACCTCTTCGCCAACGCGACCGGGGTCTACCTCGGTGGCGGCTCGAGCGACAATACGATCCTCGGTAACGTCATCCACCACGAGAACACGAAGGAGGGGATCTCCCTCGATATCGCAAGCGGGAACAGGGTCGAGCAGAACGGTCTCACCGACTGTGAGATCGGGATCGTCCTATCGAGCGGGGCGACGGGGAACGCCGTCATCGCCAACACGATCGTCGCCGGTTCCTACGGTATCGCCAACTCCGGTTCGGCAAACGATTTCGAGGACAACCTCCTCGCCCAGCAGACGCGGGGGATGATCTTCCCTGAGACATATGGAACGACGACGCGGGACAACATCGTCCGCCACAACGTCTTCGCCGACAACAGTCATCACCTCTACCTGAACATCGATTCGACCGGGAACCGGATCTCCGAGAACGCCTTCCTCGGGGACTCGATCTCCCTCGTCTTCGATCACGGAACCGGAAACATCTGGACGGCCGATGGGGTCGGGAACTACTGGGGGGATACGGCACTCGTCGACGATGACGGGGACGGGATCGGCGATCAGCCGGTCACGGTCTACCCGGCGGCGGTCGAAGATACGGCGCCGTTGATGAACATGGACCCGGCCCCGGCCGGGGTCGGGATATTGAGCGCCCTTCCGACCGAGGTGATCACGATCGACCTTCCGAGCGGCGATTCCGTCGAGATCACCGTCCTCCGGGCCGACCGGGGGCACGAGCGCTGGGTCGGGTTCCGTGGCTTCCCGGCCGATCTCCTCTCCGGTTTCGCCGGGATCCTGTTCGTATTCGACACGCAGGACGAGCGGCGGTTCACGATGGTCACCGTCCCGTTCGATCTCGATGTCGCCTTCTTCGATGAGGATGGGGACCTCGTCGGGGCAGCCACGATGACGGCGAACAGCGAGGACTTGTACACGGCGGATGGCCCGTTCAAATATGCGATCGAGCTTCCGGCCGGGCGGCTATCCGACCTCGGGATCGGGGAGGGGGCGCGGCTCGTTCTCCGGACCGGGGGATAGCTGGTCCGGATCCTCGCAGTAGAAGATCTGATAGACGAGGCGGTCGAGGACTTCCTGCTTGAATTCGATATCGAGCCCGCGGCTGACGAACGCTGGCAGGCGCTGACGGAGCGTCTCTGAGTAATCGACGGCGAGGATGCTGTCGCGCCCGAGGGAGGTGAGGGCCTCCTGTAGCAGCTTCGCCCCGATCCGGCGGAGGTCCTGGTGCTTCGGGTCGATGACCACGGCGGGGAGGTAGTAGATCTTCCCCGCGGCGACCGGATCGGGATAGCGTTCCTCGAAGTAGGCGGCGTTCACCCATGGGACCTTGTGCAAGGCATTGGTCAGGAGCGTCACCCCGACGAGCTCGTCTCTCACGTAAACGAGGAACTTCCGGAAGTCCCCGTCTTGGAGGACCGTTTCAAACTGGGCAGCGCTGAATCCGCCGTGGTGGATCGGCGTCCGGCGATTGAGCGCAGCAAATCCGTTCCGATAGATCGACCACAGACGGAGGCGCGCCGCTGAATCCGTGATCACGGATTCCTCCACGACCGTTATCTCATCGGGCATCGCTCCCTCCTCTCAGGTCCCGAAGATCCGATCGCCGGCGTCCCCGAGGCCGGGGAGGATGTACCCGTCCTCGTTCAGTCTCCGGTCGAGGGCAGCGGTGTAGATCGGGACGTCCGGGTGGGTGGTTGAATAGGCCTTCACCCCTTCCGGTGCGGCGACGAGGCAGAGGAAGCGGATCTTCCTTCCTCCCTCCCGCTTGATGATGTCGGTCGCCGCGATCGCGCTCCCTCCGGTGGCGAGCATCGGATCGACGAGGATGATCTCGGCCTCTTTGAGGTCGGGCGGGAGCTTGCAGTAGTACTCGACCGGCCGCAATGTCTTCGGGTCGCGATAGAGGCCGATATGCCCGACCTTGGCCGTTGGGATCAGGTCGAGGACGGTCGACAACATCCCGGTTCCAGCGCGGAGGATCGGGACGAGGACGACTGATGTGGAGAGGATCTCCCCGGTCGTCCGCTCGAGCGGTGTTTCGACCTCGACCTTCCGGAGCGGGTAGTCGCGGGTGATCTCGTAGACCATCAGAGCCGTCAGCTCCGAGAGGAGTCTCCGGAACGTCTCGTTGTCGGTCCGCGCATCCCGCATCCGGGTCAGCTTGCTTCGGATCAGCGGATGGTCGAGGACATTAAGTCGCTCCAATCTCCCTCCTCTCACTCCCCCGCGACCCGGAGGGAGTCGACGAGGATGTATGGGACCGGCCCGCCGGGGAGCATCCCCCCGAGACCGAGCCTCCTCTCCCGGCTGACCGCAGCGACATCCTTGAAGTCCTTGTAGATGTTCCCCGAGATCATCGTCCGATCGAGCCGGCCGACGACCTTCCCGTTCTTGATGTGGAAACCGATCGCCTGGACGGCGAACTCGCCCTGCGGGTAGTTCCCGGAGTGGAACCCCATCCCGCCGGTGACGAGGAGCCCCTCGTCGAGGGAGGAGATCATCTCCCGGTAGGGGGTATCCCCCGGTTCCACGGTGATGTTCACCGGCCAGGGGTTCGGCCTCGTCTCCGTCCCCCCGCCGAACAGCTCCCGTTTCAGCCCGTTCCCGGTCGACGGCCGGCCGAGGGCGGCACCGGTCCGCAGGTCGGTCAGGTAGTCGGTGAGAACGCCCGCATCGAGAAGCGGCCTCCGCCGGCAGGGGACACCTTCGTCGTCGAACGGCCGCGATCCCGGATCCCCGTCCCGGAGCGGGTCATCGATCACCGTCAGCCGTTCGGATACGATCCTCTCCCCGATTTTGTCGATCAACGGGGAGGTCCCCTTCTCCACCGCCTCCCCGCTCAGCCCGGCGGCGAGGGGGAGGAGGAAGAGGTAGGCCGCTTCCGGTGCGAGGATGATCGGGAGCCTCCCTGTCTTCGGGGTCGACTTGTTCTCGGTCCAACCGTACCACTCGAGGAACTCGTCAATCAACGCGGGGTCGAGATCGAGCGGAGATACGGAGGCGTCCGACTTGTACACCCCGATCCCCGCCCCCTTTATCGGCGCGCCGAACCCGAGGGTCACCCGCGTCGAGGTGTCCCGGCCGGCGGCCCCAGCAGTCGTCTCGACGACGAGATCGCGCTTCGTGGCTCCCGCCACGATGAACAGGGGAATCTCCGGTCGCTCCTCGGCGATCCTCTCCTTCACCCTCTCGCAGAGAGCGACGAGGTCGGCGCTTGTAAGGGCTTCGCTCCTTTTGTCGTAGTTTTCGACCGACTCGTAGTCCGCCTTCCCGGCGAACGAGAACCCGGCCTCGTCCCCGAACCTCGCCGCCTGTTTCGCCTGTTCGATCAGGCCCGGCTCCTCCGGGTTCACCCCGTAGGTAGCCCCGAGCCTCGCGCCAGCGATGACGCGGAGGGCGACCGACGAGAGCTCGTCCTCGGTCATCCCCTGGAGACGATAGTTCTCATAGCGGACGGATATCGTGTGGTCCCGCTTCCAGTAGAGCTCGGCCCCGTCGACGCTTCTCCGCGCCTTCTCGATCAGCTCGTGCATCAGACACCTCCCAGCGTGACGCGATCGATCTTGATGTGGGGGGCGCCCTTCCCCGATTTGCGGTTCAGCTGCATCGGCATCCCCTTTCCGCATCCGCCCCTCTCCCCGAAGGAGAGATCGCTCCCGATCATCGAGATCGCCCTCAGGGTGGAGAAGAGCTCGCCGCTCATGTTTATGTCGCGGACCATCCCCCCGAGCCGGCCGTTCTCGATCCGGTACCCCCATTGGGCGCCGAACGTGAACTGATCCCCCGAGGTCTGCCCTCCCCGGGCGCCGACGAGGTAGTAGCCGTCGTCGATCGATGCGACCATCTCCTCGAAGCTGGAGTTCCCCGGCTCGATGAAGATGTTCGACATCCGGACGATCGGGGTGAAGTGAGCGTCGACCGCTCGCATGTTTCCGGAGAGCGGCTCGCCGAACTCGGCCGCCGTCTCGCGGGAGTGGAGCCGGCCGGTGAGGACCCCGTCCGTTATCAGGCGGGTCTTCACCCCAGCGACTCCCTCGTCGTCGATATCGTAGCTCCCCGGATGGCCGGGGATCGTCGGATCGTCGGTGACGTTAAGTATCTCCCTTCCGAGGGTGGTCCCGATCTTCAGCTTCTCCCGGAACGCCGGGTTGTTCTGGAGCCCGTCCGCCTCGGAGAGGTGGCCGAACGCCTCGTGGATGAAGACCGCCGCCTCGTCCGGATCGAGGATAACCGGGTAGATCCCGGCGCGGGGCGGGGAGGCGTCGAGGAGCTTGCGGGCGATGGCGACCCGCTCCATCAGCTCCTCGTCCCGATCGTACAGCCGGGAGAAGTCCTCGTTACCCCCGAATGCGAACCTGACCCGCTGAACGACGTTCCCCCTCTTGGTCACGATCCGGCCGAATATCCCGATGTTTAGAAGCTCGTACTCGATGATCGATCCCTCGCTGTTGACGAACAGCCGCTTCGATCCGAACTCGTCGTATTCGGCCTCGCTCGTTAGGACATCCGGTTCGCGGAGGATCAGGTCGTTGTAGTGCCGGAGGAGCTCGATCTTCTCCTCCAGCTTCACCGTCAGCGGATCGACCCTCGGGGAGACGGGGAATTCGCCGGTGACGACCGGCGCATCGGCGAGCCGGAGCGGCCGATCCCTCCCCTTGGCGGCGAGCCTTGCCGAGGCAAGGCTCGCATCGGCGATCGATCCGACCCTTCCGGGATCGGAGAACGATGCCGTCGCCTTCCCCCCGTCGGCGTAGACCCGGACGTGCCCGCCGGATGTGGCGTACGAGCTCACGAGCTCGAGGCGTTTCCCGCGGTAGGCGACCCTCGTCTTTTTGTTCTCTTCGTAGCGGATGTCGGCGTAGTCGGCCGCGAGGTCGGCGACGATCCGCGCGAGTCTCTCTTTCATCTCTCACCGCCGCTTTCTCTTGATTGATGTCGGATTCTAGACCGTTCCACTGCTGCGGGCAATCAGCTAGAGGAGCCCCGCGATCATCCCATCGGCAAGATCGAGGGGATGGCCGACGTAGCGGATCACGCCCTGGCGGTCGATCAGGAACGTCCTGGGGATCCCGACGGTCGAGCTGCTGACCCCGTAGAGCTCTGCGATCCTGCTCTTCGCCTTCCCCCCCGGCTCCCAGACGCTGATGAAGTTCGTGTAGCCGCCGTCTTTGAGGAAGTCGATCGCGTCCTGTTCTGCGGTGTCCGTGCTGACGACGATCGCCACCAGCCCCTCCCCAGCGTGCGCGGAGACGAGCGCGTCGAGGTGCGGCATGCTCTCCCGGCAGGGCGGGCACCACGCCCCCCAGAAGTCGAGGAGGACGACGCTCCCCCGAAAATCGGATAGGGTCACATCTTCTCCGTCGGTCGTACGGCCGGTGAAGTCGGGGGCCGCATCCCCGACCTCGAGCCCGATCGGCGGGCCCTCGCCGCTGACGGTGATCGTCAGCCGATCGGTGGCGGAATCCCCGTCTTGGGCGGTTACGGTCAGGGCGGCGGTGTATACACCGCCGACGGCGTAGGTGTGAGGGACGATGAGGGCGAAGTTGCTTCCCGTAGCCGATTCTGTTCCATCACCGAAATCGAGCCTGTATTCCATAGGCCGTCCCTGGGGATCGGTCGAATACGAGAGGTCGAAGCTCACCTGAAGCGGTGCCGGCCCGCTGATCAGGGGGCTCGAGAGGACGGCGATCGGGCCATTTCGATCGAGGCAGCCGCCGAGGCCGAGGAGGGTGAGGGCGACGAGAATCGCGGGGATGTATCTCCTCTGGATCATGGCGTGATCTTCTCTTCGGGCCGACCAGCCGTAAACGACCGCTGCGACCGATCATCCCGACATCGTTCCCAACGATCGGTGGGACATCTTTCCTGCCGGTTGACAGGATTGGGGAGGGGGTGCTATGATCCGAAGTGATCGTGATGACGGCGAAGATGGCGCATTACCAAGTGCTTCTGATCTACATTACCGTGCCCCGGTAAGGGGCGTCTTTCGATTCCGGTCCTTTCAGTCGTTGAGTAGATTGTCGATCTTGGTTTGTCCGGTAAGGAGATGGGATGAAACGGTTTGAGAAGCTGCCGAACGATCCTCTGGAGCGGGAGGAGGAGGTCCTCTCCTTCTGGAGGGAGAATGAGACGTTCGCGAAATCGCTTTCCGCGACGGAGGGCGGGCCGCGCTACGTCTTCTACGAGGGGCCTCCGACGGCGAACGGAAGGCCGCACTTCGGCCACCTGATGCCCCGGGTGTACAAGGACCTCTTCCCCCGCTACAAGACGATGCAGGGGTTCCACGTCCCGCGGAAGGGGGGCTGGGACACACACGGCCTCCCGGTCGAGCTCGAGGTGGAGCATGAGATCGGACTGAACTCCAAGCCCGAGATCGAGACCTACGGGATCGAGCGGTTCGTCGAGAAGTGCAAGGAGTCGGTCTGGAAGTACAAGTCGGAGTGGGAGCGGATGATCGAGCGGATGGGGTTCTGGATCGACCTCGAGAACGCCTACGTCAC
>QMQL01000028.1 GCA_003650505.1 Candidatus Acetothermia bacterium
ATGATAGGGAGGGGTATGCGGGATTCGTCGCGGGGATCGCCGATCTCCTCCGCCGCGGGGAGGGGGTCTTGATCCACTGCGGCGCGGGGGTCGGGAGGACCGGGACATTCGCCGTCTGCCTCATCATCGCCCTCGGGGCGAGTGGGGCCGAGGCACGGGAAGCGGTCGGCTTGGCCGGTTCTCATCCCGAAACCGGTGGACAGGAGGATCTGATCGCGTGGTACGAGGGCTTCGGAAGGCGCAGCCCCAACGGCTAGTCGAGATCAAAGCCGGTCGTCTCGTCGAGGATGGCGGCGGCTATCTCGCCGTGGCGTGGAACCAACCTCCCCGAGCCGAACACCCCTGCGGTCCTGTACGGTGACGACTACCCCGGACCCGATGAGCCGCTCTACCATCCGCAACCGGGAGGAGAGATCTGGCTGACCGATCTTGCTGGGCATGAGGATATCTACGACAACGACGGTATCAGGCTGAACTTCGCCCCTGAGTTCGATAGATCGACGATCGGGCACATATCCTGGTACAGGAATGGGGTACCCCGGAGATTTGCCGACAATCAGTATCAGATCACCAATGCCCAGATGGAGATGTTCACCGGAGCGGCCCGTGAGAACTCCCCTCCCAGGGGCGTGCGCCCAAGCAGCTAAGGCCGCACGGATAGCCGATTCGTACTTCGTGTCCTCCGTTCCGATGGCGATCTTTCATAGGTTGCGAAGACGCCAAACTCCCGCCTTTACCTGCTACGTGAGATTTCGGAGATGAGTGCGAACAGGGGACGCCTCTGGCCACGCGTTAGCGATTCCGATCTGCGGTTTGCTAAAGCCATCGCGTGTGTAACCGGCCCTCTTGCAAATCTGCCGCCGATGGACAGCCTGAGGACCGATGAACTTCTGTTGTAATTTAGACAAGCTAACCTCTTTTTGCCGAGTTCACTCTGACCTTGCCATCGGCTTGGATCAGCAGGTAATCGCCATCATGGATTGCTTCGCAGTTCTCCCGGGGCAAGACTAATATCGGCACGTACTTGTCGTACAATTGATCGGCGACGATGCTTCCTAATGCCAGAATCGGTGTCACCTCGGCGCTGATGATCGCCGCCGGTGCTTTCCCCAGGCGAACGCTCTCCAACAGGACAGCGCTTCCGGTACATGATCCTTTCTCTTGCGGAAAGACAAATACCTTTCCCTCGATGCTTTCTCCGCAGCGGTCGTGGTAACGGTCGATGATCGCACCAGTTTTGGGATCAAACCCACCCCAGAAGCTGAGCGGTTCCCGGGAAACAATGGCCTCTCCTTCTGCCCGGCCAGCAACGATCGGCCTACCGACTAGGATACGCTCCATCTCAGTTCCTCTCGAATCACGGTCCCTGCTACTGCTGAGCGCACGCAGTCAGGAATGCTGCCAACCACCACGTGTGAGCTGAGCTCTCCCGGTGCATAATACGCGAACTTCCCTGAGTTTGTCATGATCGTCTTCGTTTGCGGAGAGATGAACGGCGAGTGAAACGGGCACGTATCGAGCACGATTTCCACGCCGAACTCCGTCAACGTGTTCATAAAATCACTGCGTTGAAGGAGAGCGTATGACGTCTGGCTTGTGAGAACAACGAAACGCACACCTGGGGCTCGCGGATGCCCCTTTGCTTCTTCGATCGCTTGGGTGAGCCGGCGAAACTCGTCAAACGAGAAGTGGGGACATCCAAGGACGACAGCACCGAGTTTTGTCCCCTCAACTCCGGTCGATAAATCATTCCATGCTTTTTGCAGATCGGAGGGCCCAATTTCGATGGTCTTCTCCGGGGCATAACCCTGGAACGCCTCTTCTAGGGTATTCGCTTCCGGAGTCACGCCAACGGCGTGAAACAAGGCCACTGCCCCGAAGGAGGCAGCAGCGGCACCGAGAGCTTTCAGTTGATCTCCGGTTACGTTTTCGGTTAGTCCCTCGATGACCGGGATCCTGTTCTGGGTAATGTTTCCCATAAGTTGGCCCAAGGCAACGTAAAAGAGGTCATTCTTAAACAAGAGTGGCGAAATACCTACCAACCGTAGGAGGATCTGGCCTCTGCGATTCTCTTCCAAGTGGAGGCCTACTTTTGGGACTCTTCCGGTGATCGCCGCGCAGATGTCGAGAAAGTCTCCGTAGCGATTCGTCCGTGCTCCAAGGACCGAGTTGGCGTATACAATGGCGTTTGATTCCCCCCAGGCGATTTGCTGGCCGAAGCGCGGGGTGAGATAGCCTTGGTAGGGAGCGCAGGTCCAGGTAGGGATACATCCCATATCGGTGTACGCCTTAGCGAGTCGCTGTGCCTTCACGGCAAACCCCAGAGGCACTCCAAGACGCTCCCAATTTTGCAGATCGAGGGGGATCATGTTTAAGGTTGTTGGAACCGATACATGCCCCCCACGGGAAACCAGCATCTCAGCAAATTCTAGGTTGGAATCGCTCAACAGGGCGCAGCTGTCGATGTGGGCCTGAGTGATATCCATCAGCTCCGTCGCTTCGTAGACATCAGCCATCCGTATCAGGATGGACATCGCGAATTTAGCGGCTCCCCCGAATTCGCCTTGCAGCATGGCGTTATCCTTCTTAGTTAGTCGTATATGTTTTCTCATTTATTGAGCCCTTTGCGTCGCTGACAGCGATCATGGGGTTCGGGGATGAAATGATCTTGTACCCTGGCTCCACTAACCTCACGCGATATCCTTCTTTAAGCTCAGCGTAAATGGTAACAGACTTTCCCTTATCGAGATCGAGAACTCGCTCTGCATTTGGCCTAATAAAGGGAGAATTGCACTAGCAAGTTTAGTTGTAATAACGCGCCTCACTTAGATCATGAAATTATGTAGGAACAGTTTCTTCCTCGTTCGCCGAATCTCTCATTCGCAAGCCGTTGCGTACTTGCAAATACTTCAGCGTCTGAACCCATAGGATCTTGACTACTTCCTCCCCCTCTGCTTCATAGCCGTGCGGGGTAGTGGCCATGAAGTGGTAACTGTCGCCCGGTTCCAAGCTATAGGTGTGTTGACCGATTTTCAGCTTCAGTCTTCCCTCCAGAACAAAACCGAACTCCTCTCCCTCATGTGCGGCTGGGGGATAGTAATAGCCAGGCGATATCTCGCCGATTAGGATCTCAAGCTGACGTCCGGGAAAGTCGCGGCTGAGGAAACGATACTTAATCGATGCGGTGGAGATATTGACCACCGATTGTTGCGCTGTTTTAATAACTTTGGAGGAATCAGTGCTTACATTGACATCGGTGGATTGTGAGCCGCCATAGTCATGGAAAAAATCAGCGACGGTACTCCCCAATGCTCGGCAGATAACATCAAGCGACGAGAGGGATACCGATGACAAGCCCCTCTCTACCTGGGACAAGAAACTCACCGACAAATTGCAGTGTGTGGAAAGCTGTTTCAACGTCCAACCACGTCGCTTCCTGAGTGAACGTATGTGTTGCCCCACTTCATTCATATCCGCCAGTATAGAGATGTCAAAGGCAATCGTCAAGGGGCTGGTTGCCGCTTGTTTTGCGAGAGTATCGCTATTATCCCGGGCGAGTACTCTCAATGGCGCCTCAATCAGTGACGCTAGAATACCCGTCTGAATTTAAGCACCACCCTATTGCGAGTTGAAGTGGTACTTGACAAAAGCAACCCCCTCTGTATAATCCGGAGTAGTTATGCCGAAAGGTAGGGAGAGGTTTCTGCCCATTCGGAAGAAGGGAAGGCATTGGGTCTGAGGAGGTCTCGGCAGTGGACAGACCATTTATCGGCTTCCTCGCGGAGGAAGGAACCTCTTATTCGTCTGTCGTTTCTCCGTTCGCTATCACCCGTAAAGCCTCACATATCTTTTCTGGAAGATTATCCACACAAGCAGAATACGTGGCAGGTGTTGCTGGGAGATATGGCTTGTCCTTGATTCAGTTGCCTAGATCCATCCTTGTAGATGACATAGGGCGCAATTCCGGCAAGAATTGCCTTTGCTTGAACTACGGGAAGATGCGGTTACGAGTCACCTGATGTAGTAGAGAACACAATTGAATTCAGGATAATAGGTTCATAGATTGAGATGGCGAAAGGAACAATCCAGCGTCTGGGGGGTGAGAAATAAGACAACTGGCGCATTAGCGGTACTCAACAGAGTAAAGAAATTTCCCTACATATAAAGGAGGTTGCTTGTAAATGTTGCGCTATGACTATGAACTTGCCAAGGCAGCAGACATTCTTGTTCGGGAGCTATTTGAGTTGAAAAGAGGGGAAACATTCGTAATTACCGCGGACACGGAAAGCGACTGGCGTGTTGTTAACGCTACTGCCGCAGCTGCGCATGTTTGTGGAGCAAAGCCGATGGTGATCTTGACGCATTCGCCGTTAGGCGTATCGGAGGCGGCTGATCCAATGCTGCCTGTAGATGCTTTAGTAGGGGCACTCAAGGGAGCCTCCGCGTGGGTGGAGTTCAACAATGAATGGTTACTCTACTCCACACCATACAACGAAGCTATGGCAGCCAACAAGGAACTCAGATACATGAATCTAGTCGGAATGAACGTTGACATGATGGTCCGATTAATCGGACGCGTCAATTATCCGGTGTTGAGCGAGTTCTTGCAGAAAGTCTATGATATGACCCTACAAACTACGCATTTCCGCTTTACTACTCCGGCGGGAGAAGATCTGGAGTTCGATTTTGATCCAGAGCGACGGGTTTCTCTTTCGAAAGGCTATGCTAATCAACCAGGCTCGAATTTTCTAGCCGGACAAATTGCATGGGCACCGAAGTTTGAAACGATCAACGGAGTGCTTGTGTTCGACGGATCAGTTGTTCCTCCGTTGGGGAAACTGGATCAGCCGATCCGGATGACAGTTGAGAAGGGCGAAATTACCAAAGTTGAAGGTGGTAGAGAGGCGGTGGAGTTCGAGCGGTGGATGAACAGCTGGAACCATCCCCAGATGCGGCGGTTAGCACACGCTAGTTGGTCCTTCCATCCTGGGGCATTGCTGACCGGAGATATAGTTGAGGATGAACGCGTATGGGGGGCGACGGAGTGGGGAATCGGCGCAGTCGGGCCGATTCTTTCCTATCAGGACGAACCAATCTATGCGCCATCGCATACCGATGGGATTTGCTTGAACACCTCAGCCTGGTTGGATGGTAAGCCATTGATGGAGAAGGGCCAGATTGTCAATGAGGAGTTGCTCCCACTTGCGGAAAAGCTCGGGAAGGCTTGAGTCGAACATGGTAAAAAGTGAACCTAGTTTGAACGGTGAAGTCGTAAAGCTGCTCTGTGAGCTTGTTCAGATTGATAGTGAGTCGGGAGAGGAAGAGGAATTCCTTCACTTCTTGGCGGACCTCCTTGACAGGAAGCTATTTGCAGGATGCACCTTTGACTCCTATGGCAATTTGATCGCGCGGCTGCCCCCTAAGGGTTCCAGCGTCACACAACCGATTCTTTTCGCCTGTCATGGCGACACGGTGAAACCAGGTAAGGGCATCGTGCCCATTGTGGAAGGTGATGTTGTTCGCTCAAAAGGGGAGACGATCCTCGGCGCTGATGACAAAGCTGGGATCGCCGAGTTCATTACCGCACTACAGGGTGCTGAGCGGTATCCACCAATTGAGTTTGTTGTTACGCGGGAAGAGGAGACAGGCCTCGTGGGGGCACGTCATTTGGACGTTTCGCAGCTGCATGCCAAAGAGGGGTACGTGCTTGATATGGACGCCCTGGATGCGGTTGTCGTTGGCGGTCCGTCCCATGTGCTCATTGATGTGGAGATCCAGGGCAAGGCTGCTCACGCGGCAATGGAACCAGAGAAAGGGGTCTCCGCGATCCTTGCTGCAGCACGTGCGATCGTCTCGCTTCCTCTAGGGCAAGTTGATCCTGAAACAACCGCCAACGTCGGGATTATTGAAGGAGGGCAAATCCGTAACGGTATCCCAGACCATGTCACGATTCGGGCTGAATGTCGCAGCCTCTCGCATGAGAGGTGTATGGATCTCGCCGAAAGCATCGAAGAGATATTCGTTGTGACATCCCGCGCGATGGGGGCAAAGGCGACTGTGAATTCCGAACTAGCATATAGGGCGTCATCCATATCCCCGAGTGCGCGCGTGGTGACCTTGGCGAAGGAGGCGATCGAGGCAGTCGGTCTAACGCCTAACGTTCAAACCATCCGTGGGGGGACCGATGCAGCGATCTATAACGAGCACGGTATCGAGACGGTAGTTATTGGGACCGGCGTCAAAGCAGAGCATAGCACTGATGAGCATGTGTATGTGGACGACATGAATAGGGCTGTGTGGATGGTCCGTTACATCCTTGAAGAGCTGGGAAGCGAGTGAGGAAAGATAAGGATGCAGAGCACGACCACGGTCGAGGAAGCGATCCGTAATCGGCGGAGTGTTCGACGGTATCAAGCCGATTCCATTCCCCTTGATCGCCTAACCAGGCTCGTTGAACTTGGTGTGTGGGCTCCAAGTGGGGGAAACGCTCAGACGTGGCGATTCGTCATTGTCACCCGGCCGGAAATCATCCGTGCGCTTCATGCCGTTGCGCCTGGGATGCTCTCAATCCCTCCAGCGGTTATTGCGATCTGCCAGGATAAGAAGCTCGCCTTCCAACGAGGCGGAAAGCTCGGACAGGAATGTACTTCTGTCATGGATGCAGCAATGGCTGCGCAGAACATCATGCTCGCTGCATTCGCCCATGGGCTGGGGACTTGTCCCATTCTATCGTTTCACAGTGAAGCGGTGGCTCGAATTCTGGGGTTGCCGGAAGGGATTGAGGCCGAGCTGCTCATTGCAATCGGGAAACCTGCTGAGCAGCCAGTTCCACCCACTAGAACAGTGGGAGACGTGTTATTCATAAACCAGTATGGGGATACTAATGGGAAACAATGATGAAAGCCGAATCTTAGAGCTTATCAGTTATATGCTCGTCAGTGCCCGGAATCTTGTAAATGAGACGCCGGAATACGGCCCGCTTCGCTTGCTCGAGGCATGCGACCGCCTTATCGAAGTCTTCGGGGAAACGGGGATAGGGTCCGAACCATTGGTCGTCCTCAAGAAGTCTCTGGATGAGGCTAAGACCCTGTTAATGGTTGATAAGGAGGCGTTTGTTCGGGCACTTGACGACCTGGTAAGAAGCGTTACGTCCAACCTTTTCACTTCATCCGGCAATGGATTCCCGGAGCCCAATCCATAAAGGAGGTGATCACCTAGGGAGACGGAAGGCCGGTGCAATCAGAGGCAGTGGGGCATTAGAAGAGGATAGGAGGTAATAGGTATGCTACGGAGAATGAGGTTGTTACTAATCTCGATAACTGTTTTAGCAGTGGTCGGAGTAGGAGCGGTTGGTGCTGAGTCTCTCCTGCGCGTTATGTTCTCCTGGCCCACGTATATCGACCCGGCAGTTGGGTTTGACTATTCCAGTTCGACTGCGCTCGTGAACCTGTACGATTCATTGGTGTATCCGGAACCGGATGGATCTGTCGCTCCACACGCCGCGGTCAGATGGGAAACGTCCGAGGACGGTTTGACGTATACGTTCTATCTTCGCCAGGGGATTCAATTCCATACCGGTGGGGAGATGACGGCTGAAGATGTCAAGTTCAGCATGGATCGTCTACAGACTATCGGAGAAGGATATGCATATCTGTTTGCAGACGTAGCCGAGACTAAGGTGCTTGATCCTTACACCGTTCAGTTCGTGCTAGATAAGCCGTTCGGTCCGTTTGTCATGGCATTAGTCCGCCTTTACATCCTGGATAAGGACGCTGTACTGGCCCATCTCGCCGAAGGTCCCTACGGCGATTACGGGGACTATGGGAAGGAGTGGCTGCGGACTCACGATGCCGGGTCAGGGGCCTATACTGTAGAGGAGTTTCCTTTCGAGGAGTATCTCTTGCTGAAACGGTTCCCTGGTTACTGGGGCGAGACAGCTGAGCGTGCTCCGGAGCTAGTCAAGATGATCCGGTTCACTAACGCCGTTACTGAGAAGTCGATGGTTAGTCGACATGAACTTGAGATCAGTGACCAGTGGCAGACCACGGAGTTCTATCAGTCAACGGCTGAGATGGAAGGGGTTGATGTCGCCAGCTTCCCGAACGGTTTGGTCTACTTCATAATGTTGAACACAGCGAAGCCTCCCAC
>QMQL01000029.1 GCA_003650505.1 Candidatus Acetothermia bacterium
ACCGTCTCCCCATCCACCGACGCCTCGACCACCGCCCGGAGGAGCCCCCCCCTCCACCGGGAGAGGCGCGCCTCGATCCGGAGCCTGTCACCGGGGATCACCCTCCGCCGGAACCGCGCCCCTTCGACCCCGACGAGATACCCGGCATCCCCTCCGGCGGGAGAGAGGAACGCGGCCGCCTGCGCCATCGCCTCCAGGATCAATGTCCCGGGCATCACCGACGGATGCGGCTCGGGGAAGTGCCCCTGGAAGAACGGCTCATCGATCGTCACGTTCTTGATCGCGACGACCCTCCCATCCCCCTCTTCGAGGATCCGGTCGATCATCAAGTAGGGGTAACGGAGCGGGAGGAGCCTCTTTATCCCCTCGATGTCGCGCATGGCGCGCCCGTTACAGGTAGGACGAGATCTCGCTCTTCACCGAGTCGGTGATGTCGACGAGGGTCGCTGCATTCCGGTAGACGATCACGTTCTTCTTCCGGAGGACGAGATCGTAACCGTTCTGTACAGCGATCTTCTCCGCCGCCTGGATGATCTTCACCGTCGCCGCCTGCGTCAGGAGCTGATCGAGCTGGGTGAACGCGTTCTTCACCTGGTTGTAGCGGCTCTCGAACTCGAGCTGATCGATGACGCCCATCTTCGCCGTGGAGACGAGGTCCTTCACCTCGTCGATCAACGGCTGCGCTTCCTCGCGGAGGTGCTGAAGGTCGCTCCGCAGATCGGAGAAACCATCCGAGGCGATCATCTTGTCGATCGTCCCGATGTCGACCGCCAGCTGAGCGTCGAGGAGCTCAGCCTGGAGCTCGTCGAGCTGCTTCTGATAGTCGTCCTTGGAGATGGTGCTGTTCACGAACTCCTGCTGAAGCTGAGCGATCTCGTTCTGCTTGTCCGCTATCCTCTGGCGGAGATCGCTGACCGCGTTCAGAAAGACGGTGAACGCATCCTCCGCATCGAGGTAGGCGATCTGCAACCCACCGCCCTGCGTCTGAAGGTCATCGACCTTCTTCTGAAGCGCGTCGAACGCCGCCTTGTCGACCCCCCCTCCGCTCGGGACGGCGAACTGCAGGATCAGCGCGCCGAGGGCGAGAAGGACCGCTAAACCGGCGACAAACCAAACACTCCGAGACATTTTCTCCTCCTTATGAATCGTTCATTACCGCCAGATTATAGGGATCCGCGCCACGATCGTCACCCGCTAGAACATCGGGCCGAAGCCGACGTCGAACCGCGGTATCCAATTCATGTCCGGACCGATCACCCAGATGAAGTCCAGCCGGAAGTACATCGATGCCGCGTTTATCCCGAGCTCGAGCCCGGTCGAAGCCAAACCATCTTCCAAGCACACGGAATCGAGATCGAAACCGGCATCGAAAAAGGCGACCAGTGCCAGGCCTTCGATAAGCTGGATCCTCCCCTCGAAATTGGCGATCACTATTCGAGCCACCGACTCGCCCGTAACCCCGCGAACGGTCATCGGTCCCCCGAGCTTGTATGGACCGGTGACGGGGAGATCACCCTCGCTCCACCCGGCTTTGAACCGGATTCCGAAGACCTTCTTCTTCCCCTCGAAGAGGGCCGAATAAACGGGGCTGAAGTGGATCCACGTCGCATCGATCTTCGTGTACTCCCTCCCCGCCGCGAATCCGCCCGCCTTCTCGACGCTCATGATCCGCCTATCCCCTCCGGTCGGGAAGTAGGGATCATCGACGCTGTCGTAGATGACGGAGGCACCGATCGAGTCGGTCGGCGTCCACTGTTCGCTATCCATCAGCCGCTCGTCCTCATGCTTGTAGGAGATCGAGAGATCCGTGTAGTCGGCGAGCGGGTAGTCGAACGAGACGCTCCCCCCGAGCGTCATGTACGTCCCGTCATCCGTCTCCTTCAATTCCCGATAGAGGTCGACTCCGACCCGATCGAATCCGGGGAAGTAGGCGACGGTACTGTAGCCGAGGTCCCAGGTGCTCCTCGTCGGCTCCGTCTCCACCAGACCCCGGCTGTAGCTGAGTGAGATGTCCTGCCCGGTCCCCCACAGGTTCCTCTGGTCGACCGTAAGCTGACCGACGATCCCGCCGGTGCTCGGCTCGAGGGCGAGGGACCCGTTCATCCCGCCGAGGTGCTCCTTCTCCGTCACCACGACCGACACGCGGACCCCGTCGTCCCCCCATTCGGGAAGGACGTTGACAGAACCGAAATACCGGAGAGAATTCAGTTTCTGGTAAGCGACCTGCAGATCGTGCTGGGTCAGGATCTGTCCGATCCCTAGCTTCAGATTACGGCGGATCACGTAGTCGTGCGTCCGCGTGTTCCCCGAGATCAGGATCCGGGCGATCTCCCCTTCCTGGACGCCGAGACGGAGGTCCCCGTCATCGACCCCGAGGACGGAGAAGCGGACCATGATGTAGCCTGAACCGTGGTAGAGGTTGTAGAGCCCGGATAGGACCCGAAGGAGCCCGTAGTTGTCGAGCGGCTCTGCGGGGATATCCCCGAGAGCGGCGTAAGCCACCTCCGCTGGGAATCGTGTCACTCCCTCGAGATCGATCTTCCTCACCGTAACCGGTTCGTCGATCAGGTGCCGTTCTGTCAGCTTCCAGGAGAGGATCACCGAGTCCGCCCGGGGACCGGCCTTGGGAACCACCTCAACATCGGAGAAATAGACGCTCCCCCGGAGGCGGAGAAGGACCCGTTGCAGGTCGCTCTGTCGGAGCGGTTCGTTCAAGGGGAGATCGATCATCCCCTCAACGACGGAGGCCGGGACCGTATCCAGCCCCTCGACCCTGTTCCCCGCGACGAGCGCTTCGACGAACTCGATCGAGAGCGTCTCCCCGGTCACCACATCGCCGACCGCGACCAGAATGTAGCCCCGTTTGTTATATTCGGAGATGACGTCGTTCAGCGCGGTCTTGAGGGAGGTGCGGTTCAGGACCTTCCCCTTCTTCACCCCGTCCTGCCGGAGGATCTGCTTGATCTTAGAGGTCGGCATGATCGGGAGCTCGAACAGCTTGATCCCGAACATCTCGTACGACCTCTTGTTCACGTTCCCCTTGATCTCGATCTCGTGAACGACCGGATTCTCGGTGACCCGGAAGACGATCTCCCCGTCCCCCACGTGCGGGACGACCTCGCTGAACCAGCCGAGGTCGTAGATCGCCTGGGAAGCCGCCTTCAGGTCGGATTCCGTCACTTCGTCACCGACCTTGAACCCGACCGCATCGAGGACGTCCTTCTCCTGTATCTCGACGAGCCCCTCTACCCTCACCCCTTTCACCTCGACGGGGAACTCGGCTCCCATCCCCAGAACGGCGAGACAGACGAGGGCGATCAACAAGAACCCTCCGGCGAACCGCTTCCTCATACGCTCCCTCCTCATTGTAAGCTCCAAAGCAAGGACCACTATAACACAAACCCGAGCGTGCCTCATCCGAACCGAATAAGCGATCCCCAAAATACCCCTGCGATATGTTTTTTTCGTGAACGGACGCTCACCCTCCGAGCCCGGCGACGGCCCGGTACTGTATCGCTTCGGCCACATGCGCCGGAGCGATCCGCTCTTCTTCCGCCAGGTCGGCGATCGTCCGGGCGACGCGAAGGATCCGGACGTGAGCCCGGGCACTCAAGGAGAACCGCGTCACGGCCCGCTTCAGGATCGATTCCGCATCCCCATCCAACGTGCAGTATTCCCGTACACCGACCGAATCGAGTTGAGCGTTCGAGAAGAGCCCCGGCCGATCCTTCATCCGTTCCCATTGTATCCGGCGTGCCGCTGCCACTCGAGCGCGAACCTCCCTCGACGATTCCCCCTCTCCGACCCCGAACAGGTCGTCGACCGGGAGGCGTGGAACCTCGACGAAGATGTCGATCCGATCGAGGAACGGGCCGGAGAGCCTCTTCCGGTACCGCTGCACGTCCTGTAACGAGCAGGTGCACGGATGGACGGGATCCCCGAGGAAGCCGCACGGGCACGGGTTCATCGCACCCACCAACATGAACGAGGCGGGGTAGCGGACGGAGACGCCGGCGCGGGATAGGAGGATCGAGCGGTCCTCGAGCGGCTGGCGGAGGGTCTCGAGGACGCGGCGATCGAACTCGGGGAGCTCATCGAGGAACAATACGCCATGGTGGGCGAGGCTGATCTCCCCCGGACCTGGAACCCCATGCCCCCCTCCGACCATCCCGGCGTAGGAGATAGTGTGATGCGGGGCGCGGAACGGCCGGCGGACGACGAGGGCCCTATCCCTCTCCAACAGCCCGGCGATGCTGTAGATCCGGGTCACCTCGAGCGCCTCCTCGAAGGTGAGGGGAGGGAGGAGTTCGGGGAGGCAACGGGCTAGGAGGCTCTTCCCCGCACCGGGAGGCCCGATCATCAGCAGGTTGTGCCCACCGGCGGCCGCCACCTCGAGCGCCCGCTTCGCCTGCGCCTGACCGCGGATCTCAGTGAGGTCGTTTCGAATCGTCGCCGGCTCCTCCTCGAGGAGCCGATGCGGATCGGCCGTGAACGGCCGGATCTCCTCTTCCCCCCGAAGGAACCGGACGAGATCGACGAGCCTTCTCACCGGATAGACGGCTATTCGATCGACCAGAGCCGCCTCGCCGGCGTTTTCGGGGGAGACCACCATCCCAGAAAGACCGCGATTTTCCGCTTCGAGGGCGACAGGAAGGACGCCGGGCACACCGCGTACATCCCCGTTCAACGCCAGCTCGCCGAGGAACAGGAGCCCCTCGCCCGGGGCGGGGACCTGGCCCGAGGCGATCAGGATCGCCACCGCGATCGGGAGGTCGAACCCGACCCCCTCCTTCCTTAAGTCGGCCGGGGCGAGGTTCGCGGTGATCCGGCCGGGAGGGAAGGAGAACCCCGAGTTCTTGATCGCACTCCTGATCCGCTCGCGGCTCTCGGAGACCTCCTTCTCCGGCAGGCCGACCACTTGAAAGGTGGGGAGGCCGTCGCTCAGATCGCACTGCACATCGATCAACCGGGCTTCGATCCCGAGGACCGCTCCGCTCCTCACCCGCGCGAACATCGCTCAATCGATCCTGAACGCATCCCTATACAGCCGGATCGAGTCCCCGACGAACGTCACCACGTCGAACCGTGCGGGGAGCTCTGCCCCCGTCTTCTGGATGAACCGGCGGGCGGCTGCTGCGAGCCTCCTCTGTTTCGTCGGATCGACCGCCCCCTCCGGTCCGCCGAACCGGTCGGCCGAGCGGGCCTTCACCTCGACGAATACGAGAACGTCCCCTTCGCGCGCGATGACGTCGATCTCGCCGAACCGGCATCTCCAGTTCCGCGCAACGATCTCATAGCCGAGCCCCTTCAGGTATCGGCAGGCCCTCTCTTCCGCCTGTCCACCCGTCAGCCCCATACTCGCTATCGTCTCTTATATTACCTTCCACGACCCGGGGCGTTCAAGCCATTGCGGGTACCGGGGCTAACCGTTATAATTCTGGCGTCAAAGAGTGATAAATGAGGAATGAATGGGAACGGTTCTGAGGAACATCCGGCCGATCATCGGTCTTTCCCGTACGGTCAACGCCCGCTTCGAAGGGAAGGCCTTCGTAGAGGTCTCGGAAGAGGAGATCGAGCCCCAAGAGGGTGATGTCGTCCTCGACGGAAGGGGAAAGCTCGCGTTTTCCGGGTTCGTCAACGCCCATACCCACCTGGCGATGGTCATATTCCGGGGGCTGGCGGATGACGTCCCCCTGAATGTATGGTTGGAGGAGCACATCTGGCCGCTCGAGCGCTCCCTCAAGCCGGAGGACGTCTACTGGGGGACGATGCTCGCACTCGCCGAGGCGATTCGGGGAGGGACGACATGCGTCGCGGACATGTACTTCCATACCGACGAGGTCGGGCGAGCGGTGGAGGAGAGCGGGATCCGCGCCCTCGTCTCCTACGGGGTGATCGCCGGATCGCTCGACGGGAGAGGAAGAGCGGAATTGGACCGTGCGGTCACGGAAGCGAAGCGTTGGAACGGGGCGGCCGACGGGCGGATCAAGGGGGCGATCAGCCCTCATGCCGTCTATACGTGCGGGGAGGACGTCTGGCGGGAGGCGGTGAACGAAGCCGAGAGGATAGGCGTCCCGATCCATACCCATCTCTCGGAATCGCTCCACGAGGTCGCGGAATGGAAGGAGAGAACCGGGTTGAGCCCGGTCGCCTACCTCGAACGGATCGGCGCGTTCCGCGTCCCCACGATCGCTGCCCACTGCGTGCACGTCGATGAGGACGACATGGCGATCCTCGCCGAGCGCGGGGTGAGCGTGGCCCATTGCCCTAAGAGCAACGCCAAGCTCGGAAACGGGATCGCGCCGGTCGGACGGATGCGCAATCTCGGGGTGAGGGTAGCGATCGGGACGGACGGGGCGGCGTCGAACAACCGGCTCGACATGCTGGAGGAGCTCCGGATGTCGGCCCTCCTCCAGCGCGCCCGGAACGGGGACCCGATGCGGCCATCGGCCGCTGAAACCCTGGCGATGGCGACCGAGGCCGGGAGGGAGGCGCTCGGGCTTCCAACCGGAGGGCTGGAGGCCGGGGATGTCGCCGACATCGTCCTGATCGATGCAGAGCGATCCCACACCATGCCGAAACACGATCCGACCGCCACCCTCGTCTACGCATCGGCTGCGGCGGACGTCACAGACGTGATCGTAGACGGAAGGGTGTTGATGAGAAACGGAGAGCTCCTCACGATCGACGAGGAGAAGGCAAAAGCGGAAGTCACCGGCCTGCTCGCCAGGCTGAAAGGTTAATCGACCCCGCCTGGGTCGGCGGCCCAGCCCCCACTCGGACGGGGAAAGGAGAGGACATGGGTCTATCGGTAGAGAAGAAATCGGAGATCATCAAGGAGTTTCAACAGGGAGAGAACGATACCGGTTCAGCGGCGGTCCAGGTCGCCATCCTGACCGAACGGATCAGGGAGCTGACCGAGCACTTGGGAGTGCATAAGAAGGACTTCAGCGCGCAGCGCGGGTTGCGGAAGATGGTCGGCCAACGGCGCCGGCTGCTCAAGTACATCAAGCGACGCGATTTGACCGCTTATCGAGAATTGATAGAAAAACTAGGAATCAGAGGAGTTTAGATCTCACATGTATATTCGTGAAAACATTCAGTTTAATGGTAAAGAACTCGCCCTGGAGACGGGGCAGATCGCCCGACAAGCGGATGGGGCGGTCCTGGCGACCTACGGTGACACGCATGTGCTCGTCACCGCCGTCACTGCCGAACCGCGGGACGACATAGACTACTTCCCGCTCCGGGTCGACTACGAAGAGCGGTTCTATGCGAGCGGGAAGATCCCAGGAGGATTCTTCAAGCGGGAAGGGAGGCCGAGCGACGTCGCCGTACTGAGCGGAAGGATGATCGATCGTCCGATCCGACCCCTCTTCCCGAAGGGTTACAAGGACGAGGTTCAGATCGTGGCCACCGTCCTGTCGGCCGAGCCGGACTGCCCGCCGAACGTGCTGGCGATCCTCGGTGCATCGGCGGCGCTGATGATCTCGGAAGCGCCGTTCAAGGGGCCGATCGCCGGGGTGAAGGTCGGAAGGAAGGAAGGAAGGTTCGTCGTCAATCCGGATGCCGAGACGCTCGAGGAAAACGGGGTCGACATCACCGTCGCCGGGACCAAGGATACGGTGACGATGGTCGAGGGGATGATGAACGAGCTATCCGAGTCCGAGGTGGTCGAAGCGATCGAGCTCGCCCACGGCGCGATCCGGGAGCTGATCGCCCTCCAGGAGCGGTTCGTCGCTCGGGTCAACCCGACGAAGAAGGAGTTCGGCGAGGAGGAAGAGGACCGCGATCTTATCGAAGGGGTGAAAAGCGTCGTCTGGAGCGGGTTCTCAGAGCTTCATACCCTCGGTTCCAAGCAAGCCCGGAACGATCGTGTCGACGAGCTGAAGAAGGAGGCGGTCGAACGGTTGGTCCCGCCCGGCTTGAGTGAGGAGGAGGCCTTGGCC
>QMQL01000030.1 GCA_003650505.1 Candidatus Acetothermia bacterium
GGTGATCCATTTCCGCTATCGGTCGGTCGCGCACCGTAGAGGCGGAGGCCGGTTCGAATTACGGTCGATATGCTAGAAAGAGGAAGCCGCTTGAATGATGAGTCAAACCAATCAGTGATGGCTCTAAGGCCGACAAAGGGGAGTGGACGGTGAACATCCGAGGTTTGCTGATCGCGATCGGGCTGGTATTGGGAGCGTTCATCGTAGCAGCCGGGAGCAACGGAGGAGGCGAATACATCACGGGGAGTTGGTTCGCCGAAATCGGGATCTCGCCCCAGCAGACAAGGCCATTTGACTCGTTCCAATCCACACTCGATGTCGGGCTTCACCTAGACTTCTTGGAGATCTCGAGTATCTCAGACTTCATCTTCGACGGTTGGCTCTGGCAGGAGTTCGACCTCGACGCAGCACTCGGCCCAGTCAGTTTCTCGGGGCAGTTGCTGTTCGAGCCGCAGAGCGGAGCATTCTTGTACGCTCAAGGAAAAGCGGCGCTCTTCATCCCGCCTCTTACCGTCAGCTTGTACGGGGCATTTGTCGGAGCAACCCAAACAGAGCCGGTGAATTATGGATACGTGGTCGATCTATCCGGGGAGATCATCGGCGGGCTTTTCACCTTCGAGAGCACGACCTACTTCGGAGCGGACCTGAGCGGAATCACGTTCACCGCTACGGGAGCCTATACCGATCCCGCGGTGCTGTCAAAGACGTATAAGACCGACCCGACAATCGAACCGATCCCCGCCTACTTCTGCGGCGAGGAGATGACATTTACCGCGAACGCTTTCGGCTGTGTCGAACTGACGAGCACAACCACTTTTGGGAAGACAGGTTTTGAAAGCGAAGAGATCGAGCTCTCCTTCCTTCATCTATTCGGAATCCCGTTCAACCTCGTTCTTGACTTCACCTATACCCTCCAAACGAAGAGCTACACGTTCTCCCCATCGCTTGAGACCGACTACGGTTGCCTATCCGTGTATACGAACCTCCTCGGAAGCGGAGGGACGATAACCGGGATCGAGATCTACGGGATCAAGTTCAGCGCCAATATAGGTGGGGCATCACTCACCAGTATTTCCAACCTGAACACGTCCGACTACGTCATCACGATCCCGGCCTTCGGCCTCGTCGTCGAGCCGTTGAGCGATGCCATCAGCGAGGGGCACATCTACTACCCCCAAGATTATTGGGAGATCGTCTCCCTCACCGTCGACGTCCCTCCGCTCGGAAGCGGGTTTTCATTCTCAGTCGACACGTTCTTCAGCACTTCAACCGGGCTTCTCTTCGATTGGGGGCAGAGTACGATGGGGGTGACGCTCGCGTTCGGTTCATCCATCCGCATGTCAAGTTCGATCACCGTAGACACGACGGGTTTCACCGCTTGGAAGCTCTCCATCAGACTGAACTGGTAGGCGAGGATCGTTCAGCCAACAAAAAAAGGAGCGGGGGAGTAGAAACTCCCCCGGCTTTCCTTTATCGGTTGGAGAAAGGAAACAGGGAGGAAGGTGTGGAGGCGAGCGGATTCGAACCGCCAACCTCTGCGTTGCGAACGCAGCGCTCTCCCGATTAGAGCTACGCCCCCAAAATCACTAGCGGCGCAGGGACTCGAACCCCGAACCTCTCGGATATGAGCCGAGCGCTCTAGACCGGTTGAGCTACGCCGCCTCGTCTGGTTGCGGGGGCCGGATTCGAACCGGCAACCTCCGGGTTATGAGCCCGACGAGCTTCCAGATTGCTCCACCCCGCGGTATCTTCTCGTTTTGCCGGGAGCGGGAGTCGAACCCGCACGAGGAAACCCTCAAAGGATTTTAAGTCCCTTGCGTCTGCCAATTCCGCCATCCCGGCTTGCTAAGCTCGTTTCCTCGCGTCTGAGCGGGAAACGGGATTTGAACCCGCGACCCCTGCCTTGGCAAGGCAGTGCTCTACCGCTGAGCTATTCCCGCTTAGGCACGACATTATAGCTCCTCCGCTTCTGGGCTTCAAATGCGAAGGGCGGGATTCGAACCCGCACGCCCGAAGGCACTAGCTCCTAAGGCTAGCGCGTCTGCCAATTCCGCCACCCTCGCAAGCCTCTACGGTCAAGCGTATCAGCTGCGAGGGAGGCGTTCAAGATCCCCCGATTCCCTCTAGGGAGAGCCGGAGCAGCAATTGCACGGCGACGAACAGCACCCGAACCACCAGAAGAACGGGAAGCACCCGGTCTGGCAATTGCCGACGAACACGAGCGTCGTCTTGCACGCACAGCTCGTTATCGAGGGGAGCTCCTCGACCTCACACGCGTTGCACCAGTATTGGTAGTTACAGGCGCACGGATCGTAGATGGTGAAATAACGGGAGAGCGTACCGACCGACGTGTCGACGTAGAGCATGTACTGCCCAGCGCCAACCGGATTCCCGTCCGCATCCACCTGCGCCCAGGTCCCGATCCAGCTAGAAACAGGGACAGGGGCATCATTGACAGCGTTGTAGATCGTCTGCCCTGCACTGTTCGTGATATGCCAGCCGAGGACAGAAGTCTCCGGACAGGAGCAGCAACCCCACCACCAGATCGTCGAATCCTCGATCTTGAACTGGACCGTCTCCCCCGCTTTGAAGCGCGTCCCGTAGAGCGTCGAAGTGGCCGCAGCTGTGCTGACCGCCACCGCCAGAACCAGAAACACCAACGCAATACCAACCTGTCGCCTCACAGCCCTCACCTCCATTGCTTATTAGCTATACACCCAAAGATCCAACTCCGTTTCACGCAAGCGGGTTGGACGATCGATCATGATCCTTACCTCCTCTTTCCACTATAGCGCGGGCGGCACTGAAAGTGAAACCGCCCACCTCTTCCCACAGTTTTCGTAGTACCCTCCTTTTAAGCACCCGTTCTCCACGCTTGCTCCTGCAATCGATTTACCCCAGCGAGGGGAGACTGGTTCAAATCGGGTGATGAGGGTATCGTGACTGACGGATTCTCAGGGCTATAATCGGGTGACACCACGCGCTAGTGCAGGAGGGGATATGGGAGGCTACCGGATCGCTATGCTCCCCGGCGACGGGGTCGGCGGGGAGGTCTTGGAGGCGGCGAAGCTCGTCCTCGATGCGGTCGGCTTCGAGGCCGACTATCGCTACGGCGACATCGGTTGGGAGTTTTGGAAGTCGGAGGGGAACCCCCTTCCGGAGCGGACGATCGATCTGTTAAGAGAGACCGATTGCTGCCTGTTCGGGGCGATCACGTCGAAACCGAAGGAGGAAGCGGCGGCCGAGCTCGCCCCCGAGCTGCAGGGGAAGGGTTACACCTACTCGAGCCCGATCGTCGGATTGAGGCAGCTCTTCGACCTCCACACGAACCTCAGGCCGTGCAAGGCGTATCCGGGGAATCCGCTCAACCTCCGCGACGACATCGATCTCGTCGTCTTCCGCGAGAACACGGAAGGTCTGTACAGCGGGGTCGAATGGCACCCGCTCCCCGACGACGTCCGTCGTGCCTTCGATACCCATCCGAAGATGGCCCGTTTCCGGGATGTTGGGAACGAGGAGATCGCCGTATCGGCGAGGATATTCACGCGGGAGGGGTGCCGGCGGATAGTCCGGAGCGCGTTCGAATACGCGAAGGAGCACGAATACCCGACCGTGACCGTCGTAGAGAAGCCGAACGTGATCCGCGAGACCTCCGGGTTGATGGTGCGTGAGGCGCGGGCGATAGCCAAGGAGTACGACGGGATCGAACTGTGGGAAACGAACGTCGACGCGATGTGCATGTGGCTCGTCAAGAACCCGCAGGGTTATGGTGTGCTTGCCTGCGAGCACATGGTCGGCGACATCATCTCCGATCTCGCCGCCCAGATCGTCGGCGGGCTCGGTTTCGCCTGCGCAGGGAACATCGGGGACGACTACGCCGTCTTCGAGCCGACGCATGGGTCGGCCCCGAAGTACGCCGGCCTGAACAAGGTGAACCCGATCGCCACGATCCGTTCGGCGAAGATGATGCTCGATTACCTCGGCGAGCGGGGACGCGCCTCCAGGATTGAGAGGGCGGTCGCCCGCGTGATCGGCGAAGGGCGGGTGCGGACCTATGACATGGGCGGAACCGCCTCGACGACCGAGATGGCGGAGGCGATAGCCGCCGCGGCGAAGGAGGGTTAGATGACCGATTCGATCAGCCGGAGGATGGCCCGGTTCGCTCTCGACTTGACCTACGATCAGATCCCCGAACCGGCCCGTAGGGAGGCGAAGCGGTTCCTCCTCGACTCGATCGGGTGTGCGCTTGCCGCGCTCGATCACGAGGACATGGTTCAGGCCTACGAATATGTCCGCCGGCTCGGCGGGACCGAGGAGGCGACGATCATCGGGCACGGGACCAAGACGAACCTCCCGAACGCCGCCCTGATGAACTCACTCCTCATCCGGGCGATGGACTATAACGACATCTACTGGGTGAACGACCCGTCCCACCCCTCCGACATCATCCCGGCCGCCCTCGCCCCGGCCGAGTTCAGAGGGCTGTCCGGGAAGGACTTGATCGTCGGGATCGTGATCGCTTACGAGCTTGAGATGCGGCTCTGCCACGCCGCCGAACCCGGGATCCGGGAGGTCGGCTGGCACCATGCGAGCCTGACCCAGTTCGTCAGCCCTCTCGTCGCCGGGAGGATGCTCGGCCTGAGCGAGGACGAGCTCGTCGCCGCATGCGGGATCTCCGGTTCGAGCCACTTCACCCTCGGCGGGGTCGTCGCCGGACACCTGACGAACATGAAGAACACCGCCGATCCGATGGCGACCGAGGCCGGGGTCCGCGCCGCCCTCCTCGCCCGGACCGGGTATTCCGGGCCGGTCGAGGTGTTCGAGGGGAAGGAAGGGGTCTTCGAGGTGATCGGGAACGTGAAGTGGGATCCGGAGAAGATCCTCTCCGGACTCGGTGAGGAGTTCCTGATCACGAGATGCGGGTACAAGGCGTTCCCGACCGAGGCGTTGACCCACCAGCCGATCACCGCCGTCCTTGAGCTTGTGGCCGAGAATCGGATCGACCCCTCAGAGGTCGAATCGGTCCTCGTCGAGACGACGACCCGCGGGGCGGACATCCTCTCCGACCCGTCGAAGTACGAGCCGCGGACGAAGGAGACGGCCGATCATTCCCTTCCCTACTGCATCGCCGTCGCCATCGCCAAGGGGAACGTCCTACCATCCGACTTCACCGAGGAGGCGCTCGCCGACCGGCGCGTCTGGGATCTGCTGCCGAAGATCAAGGTCATCGCCGACGAGGAGATCGACCGGCTCTTCCCGGCTGTCAAGCGGGCGATCGTCACGATAAAGACCGTCGACGGCCGGTCGTTCACCAAGGTCGAGGATCACGCCAAGGGCCGAGCGGAACGCCCGTTAACAGACTCCGAACTGATCGATAAGTTCAACGCCAACGCGCATTCGTTCGATGAGAAGGGGCGCGGGCTGATCGTCGAGGCGACCCTCGACCTCGAGCGGCTCGAAGATGTCAGCTCATACATGAAGCTCCTGGTCAGGTGATCGGGGGGAAGGTCGTCGCCGGGATCGTCTGGGATCGGGAAGGGAAGAGGATCCTGATCGCCAGGCGCCGTCCCGGGGACGAGCACGGCGGGGCCTGGGAGTTCCCAGGCGGGCGGGTCAAGGAAGGGGAGAGCGAGGAGGAGGCGCTCGTCCGCGAGCTCGAGGAGGAGCTCGGGATCCGGGTCGAGGTGATCGCCCCCCTCACAACGGTGAGGCACGAATACCCCGGCGCTCCGATCGCGTTGCACGCTTTCATCTGTCGGCACAGGAACGGCGAGCCTCAACCGATCGAATGCGCCGCCTGGCGGTGGGTCCCGTTGGACGGGCTGGCGGCCGAGCGGCTCTCCCCACCGGATAGGGAAATAGTCCGGTTGATCGAGCCGCTAGAAGGTGACCTCTAGGGCGATACCGAAGCTGATCATCCTCCCGAACGTGTCGGCCTGGATCAAAAGGACGGCGGTATCCGAGAGCTTCAACCGGAGCCCGCCGGCGAGATGGTGCCAGACCTCAAATGGATCGGCGCTGAACGGGAAGAGCGGCCGATAGGAGATGAAGACCGGGAACGCCTTCACGTTGCTGTCGAGAAAAACCTCCAAGAACGCCCCCCAACCGGCGAGCTCCGCCGCCGACCCACCGCCGAACCCGAAGGCGAGTGAGAAGGAGTCCGGCTCGTCGAACAGCGAGAACTTGAGGTCCCCGACCGCGCCGAGCCAGCTCGGTTCACCGGTCTCCAGCGAGACCATCGCCCCGCTCTGGAGGCCGAAATCCACCTTGTCGCTCAGCCCGAAGGTGAGCCTCGCCTGCGGGGTGATGAACCAGTTGTAATCCTCATCGATCTGAATGTTGAGTAACCCTGAACCTATCGTCAGGGCGACGTTTCCCGCTCCGACCGTCTTCGCTGTCTGGAAGATGTTGAAGAAACACCCGCTCAGCAAGACCGCAGAAGAGACCACCGCGACCACCAATATCGACTTCCCTCTCTTTCGCATCCCCGATCCCTCACTTTTCGTGGTAAACTGACGCCACTGTGCCGTACTTTCGCGCCGCTGTCAACTGCTAAGGATCGGAAACCAGGGGAAGAAGGTCCATGAAGAAGGAGGAATCGTGAGACAGAGAGGTTCGATCGGGCTCGTTATTCTCAGCTTGGTCTTCCTATCGATCGGGGTGATCGGCTCCACTCCGAGGTCGCTGATCGAGGAGGCGGATCGCCTCTACGATCGCTGGAGCGGCGGATTCGACCTCTCATCCTACGGTGAGAACCTGAGGGAGGCGATCTCACTCTATGAAGCGGCCCTTGCAGGTCTTCCCGAGGAGAGCCTGCAGACGCGCGCTTACGTCTTGAACCGCCTCGCCCGCGCCGAGTTCGAGCTCGGGTTCGCCTACCTGACCGATCGGGACGAACTCGAGGCCGCCTATAGCAAAGGGAAGGACTACGCCCTCGCCTCCCTCAGGCTCGATCCGGCCTTCCGCGAGACGGAGGAGGAGAGCTTCCGGGCGGCCCTTTCGGGGGCGAACGACATCGACGCGATATTCTGGTACGGGAACAACCTCGGTCGCTACCTCGAATTCCATCCGCTGACCGCGATGAGGGGCGGGATGAAGGACGTTCGGGCCTCGTTCGAGCGGGCGATCGGGCTCGATCCCGGCTATCTCGACGGCGGTCCGTGGCGGGCTTTGGGATCGTTCCTTGCCCAGATCCCATCCGCCCTCGGAGGGAACATCGATCGGGCCGAGGAGGCGTTCCGAAGCGCGATCTCCCTCGGGGCCGGCTACCTCGAGAACAAGGTCGATCTCGCCGAGTACGTGATGAAGCCCAAAGGGGATACGGAGGGGTTCTGCTCCCTGCTCAGAGAGGTTCTGGCCGAGGCGGACGACCCTGAGGTGATCGCCCGCTGGCCGCTCTACAACACCCTCGCCGTGACCCGGGCGCGGGACCTCCTCGCCGACGGGTTGTGCAACTGAGATTTGTCCATCCCTGAGCGGGATGGTATGATTTGAGGGTCGTTTCAAGGGGGGAGAGATGGCCGGGCATTCCAAATGGGCGAACATCAAGTACCGGAAGGAACGGCAGGACAAGAAGCGCTCCCATCTGTTCGCCAAGCTGATCAAGGAGATCACCCTTCAAGCACGAAACGGCGACCCTAATCCCGAGAACAACCCCGGCCTCGCCCAGGCCCTCGAACGCGCCCGCGCCGCGAACCTCCCCAAGGAGAACATCGAGCGGGCAATCAAGCGGGCGACCGGAGAACTCGACGGGGTAAGCTACGAGGAGGTAACCTACGAGGGGTATGCCCCCGAAGGGGTAGCGGTTCTCGTCCGCGCGGTGACCGACAATCGGAACCGGGCGGCGGCTGCGATCCGCCACATCTTCAGCAAGCACGGGGGGAGCATGGCAGCGGCGGGGA
>QMQL01000031.1 GCA_003650505.1 Candidatus Acetothermia bacterium
AGGGGGGGATGGGGGAGGACAAGATCGCGGCGTACTCGACCCTGTACCGGGTGTTGGTGGATCTCTCCAAGCTCCTCGCCCCGTTCGTCCCATTCCTTTCCGAGGCGATCTACCTCAGGCTCCGGACCGACGCCGATCCGGAGAGCGTCCATATCTGCCGTTATCCGAAGCCGGACGGAGCGGCCCGCGACGAGGAGCTGGAGAAGGCGATGGATCTCGCCCGTCGGATCGCCTCCCTCGGCCACCAGGCGCGTCATCAGGCGCAGGTGAAGGTCCGCCAGCCGCTCTCCCGGGTTATCGTCTCCTCCCCGGATGGAGGGGACCTCCCGCAGGAGGTCCTCGACCTCCTCAAGACCGAGCTTAACGTGGAGGAGGTCCTCCTCGTCCCTGACCTTTCCTCGTACATGCGGACCGCCGCCGCTCCCAACTTCCCCGCCCTCGGCCCGCGGCTCGGGAGGGCGGCCCAGGCGGCGGGGAAGTGGATCGAGTCTCAGGACCCGGATGACCTCCGGGCCCGGCTCGCAGATGGGCCGGTCACGGCCGGGCTTGCGGATGGAACGAAGGTCGAGATAGCGAAGGATGACGTCGAGTTCTTCACCGCGGCCCCGGAGGGGTTCGTCCTCTCCGGGGAGGGAGGGCTTAGCCTCCTCCTCGATACCCGGATCGACGATCGGCTCCGAGAGAAGGGGCTCCTGCGCGAGATCGTCCATCGGATCCAGCTCCTCCGAAAGGAGGCCGGGTTCGAGGTGACCGACCGGATTAGGCTCGCCTACGATGGTGATCAGGAGCTTTGTCGGATCCTCGAGGAGAACGGCGATTTCGTCCGTGCCGAGGTCCTGGCGACGGAGATGTCCCGGGGAGGATCCTCGGATTGCGAATACCGAAGCTCCGTCGAGATAGAAGGAAGCCCGGTCGGTTTCTGTCTCAGCCGGGTGAAGGAGGGTTAGATGGCGATCGCGGTCCTCGGGATGTAGTGGGGCGACGAGGGGAAGGGGAAGATCGTCCATTTGCTCGCCCGCGATGCCGACATCGTCGTTCGGTTCAACGGCGGGGCGAATGCCGGGCACACCCTGATCGATCGCGGGGTGAAGTTCGGGACGCACCTGATCCCTGCCGGCGCGTTCTATCCCGGTACCCTCTCCGTCCTTTCCTCCGGGATGGTGATCGACCTTTCCGTCCTCAGGGAGGAGTTCGATGCGATATCGAGACACATCGGCACCCGGCCCGAGCTCCTCATCGCCGAGAACGCGCACCTCGTCCTTCCCTATCATCCGATCGTTGAAGATCTCGAGGGGAGCGTCGATCGGATCGGGACGACCAGGCGGGGGATCGGCCCTGCCTATCGGGACAAGGCGGCCCGAGTCGGGATCAGGGCAGGAGACCTGTTGGAGCCGGAACTGCTGAGGAAGCGGGTCGATCGGCGGATCGAACTTCTCAAGCGCGCCTGGCCCGGCGTCCCCGAGGTCGCCGCTCTCGACCCGGGGAAGATCGCGGACCGACTCCTGCAGGTCGCGGCCCCGTTCTTGTCGTCGATCGGGGACGCCGCCTGTGCGATCAGGGAGGGGCTCGCCCGCGGGGAGGAGGTCCTGTTCGAGGGGGCACAGGGGGCCCTCCTCGACCTCGATTACGGGACCTACCCCTACGTCACCTCCTCCTCCACCACGTTCTCCGGGCTGAGGAGCGCGGTCGGGATCCCCACGGCTGAGGTCGCTGAACGGATCGGCGTCGTGAAGGCGTATTCGACCAGGGTCGGTGCCGGGCCGTTCCCGACCGAGCTTGAGGACGAGGTCGGAGGGTTGATCCAGGACCGGGGTGGGGAGTACGGGGTGACGACCGGCCGGCCGCGGCGCTGCGGCTGGCTCGACCTCGTCGCCCTCCGCTACGCGGTCTCCTTGAACGATCCGACGGCGATCGCCCTGACGAAGCTCGATGTGCTGACCGGGATCGATGAGTTGAAGGTCTGTGTCGCCTATCGCCTCGGTGGAAGGACGATCGAGCACTTCCCCCGTTCGGCGGCGGACCTCGAGCGCTCCGTCCCCGTATACGAGTCGGTCCCCGGTTGGTCGGAACCGATCGCCGGGGCCCGAAGCTTCGATCGGCTACCCGCTGCCGCTCGCGCCTACGTGGAGCTGATCGCGGACGCCTGTGGCGCGCCGGCCAGGCTGATCTCGGTCGGCCCCGCGCCTGAGGAGACGATCAGGAGGCTTTGAAAGCGGCAAGCCTCCCCGATATAATCGCCATCCTAACCGTAGTTTCTAAGGAGCATCCGAACATGCAGCGGACATTCGTGGTCAAGAACGAGGAGCGGGGGAAGACCTGGGATCGGGAGTGGTATTTGGTGAACGCCGATGGGAAGCGGCTCGGCCGCCTTGCGTCCGAGATCGCCGTCATCCTCCAGGGGAAACACAAGCCGATCTACACCCCGCACGTCGATACCGGTGACTACGTGGTCGTGATCAACGCTGAGAAGGTCGCGCTCTCCGGTCAGAAGTGGGATCAGAAGCTGTACCAGCGGCATACCGGCTACATCGGCGGCCTGAAGGAGATCACCTACAAGCGGCTGATCGAACGTCGCCCCACCCTCCCCGTCCGGGAGGCGGTGAGGAGGATGCTCCCCAAGTCGAAGCTCGGCCGCCGGATGCTCAGAAAGCTGAAGGTGTACGCCGGCCCTGTCCACCCCCATACCGCTCAGAACCCCAAGGAACTTGACATCTAGTCACTCCGGACCGCCCCTTCCCGGACATTTGTCCACGGCGCCTTAGACAAACCGGGGTAGCTCCGATCGACACCGTTCCTTCTGCCCGTCAGAGGAGGGGAATAGACTCCCTTCACACTAAGCGGAACTATTCGATGCGGGTGGTGGAGGAGTATGACGAATCGGATGCGAAACCTGGTAGGATCGACGGTTGTCGCGATATTGATAATCGGGTTGGGGTTCGGGGGTCTCGCCCAGAAGATCGCGGTCTTCGTTCAGGCCGCCGCCCCGGTCCCGGCGACGGATCTTGAATTCTTGAAGAACTATGCGAACCAGCGTTGCGCGATGATCACCGGGGGCGAGATCGCTACCCAAGGGGAGCTGATGTATGCCCAACGCCTGACCAACACCTACGTCGGGGACAGCATCACGGTGGAAGGGCTGCGGAGGCTCGCCCAGACGCTCGGGGTCGACCATATCGTGAACTTAAGGATCATCCGCTGGGAGGAGAGGATCTCCTACAAGCCTGAACGCTCGCTCCTCCTCCTCGGCGCCACATCGTTCCTCGACGCCTCCCTTCAGCTTTTGATCTCGCCGTTGGGTCTCCTGTTCGGGATCGACAAGGAGGCGACCGTCGCCCTGTTCACCACGGTCTTCAACCCAAACGGGGATATCGAATTCACGACCACGACGACCTGTGAAGACCGGCCGCTGTTGTCGCTTCTCATTGCCGATCCTCTCGAGGCGGCGAGGGGTGCGATCGATTCGGCCCTATATCAACTCGCTGTGGCACTGTAAGGAGAAACGGTGAAAGGAGGCGGTGGGAAGGGTAATCGGTGTTACAGACTTGAGGAACGTATATCTGCTAGAGTAGGGATGGATTCCTGATTTTGCTAATGGTGGAGATGAGAATGCCAACAAAGGAGGTAGCAATGAAGGTGCGCAAGGTCAGCCTGCTTGGCCTTTCCCTCCTTCTGGCGGTGGTCGTCCTCTTAATTCCGGCGACTGGTTTGGCGCAGGGGGACGGCTTCTACACTGTCAGTCAAGGGGAAACGCAAGTTCAGATTATACCGTTGGAGAACCCCGGGGGAGCGGTAGACTTCTACGGGTATGTGGGGAGTGTGGCATCGACAGGGTTGAAAGAGGCCAACACCGCTGTGATGTTCCTTTACCGGGATACGGTGAGTGGGGACCTGTCGTTGTTCGTGTTGCTCGGAGGGCCGAACGGCACCGCTGGAGCGGCATCGTTGACGTTGAACGGGGTTCCGACAGGCGCGGACTTCCTAGTTCAAGATGACAACTTCGATTTCCGCGATACCTGGAATCTGGCCCCTCCGACCGGGGATGTCTCCTGGACGTGGGATGACGGTTTCAGCGATGGGATGGTCCTCGGGCCGCTCGGTTCGGAGTTCGAGCTCAGCCTGTTCCCCCAGTTTACATCGGGGATCAACCAGGTGAAGTTCCTGAGCGGGGGCATCAACAGCCCGCAGGAGATCTCCCTGAACCTTCTCGATCCGATCATCGTTGCAGCGACGCTGAACCGGCCTCCCGAGGTTTCGGCGGCCGTTTCGCCGGCAGAGCCCCGCATCAACGAGCCGATCACGTTCGATGCATCGGCATCGACCGATCCGGATGGATCGATCGTCTCTTACGAATGGGATTTCGATGGGGACGGGATATTCGATCAGACGACGAGCGACCCGGTCGTCACATACACGTATGCGACGAGCGGGCGCAAGAGCGTGACGCTCCGCGGAACCGATGATGCGGGTGCGACCGGCCGGACGGTGATCAGCGTCGATGTAGGCGAGCTCGCCGTCTCGGTGACACGGACGATCTCCACGATCGCCGCCCTTCCGGGGAGTACGTTCCTCGTCGTCGTCCGTATCGAACCGGAGACGGACCTCGCCGGCGCCGGCCTCCAGGAGAACCTCCCGGTCGGCTGGAAGATCAAGCCGCTCGAGAACTCCGGTGCAGCGTTCAAGCGATCGAGCGTCCAGTGGGTGTTCGTCGATCAGATCAAGGCGAATACGACGAAGGTGATCTCATACGAGGTCACTGTGCCGGATAGCGATGAACTGATCGCAACGACGCTCCCGGTCTGCTTCACGATCACCGGGACGTTCCAATCGATGTCCCCGTCGTTCGACCTCCCGGTCGAGGGGGACTCGAAGATCGAGATCACCGATGCTCTTCCGTTGAAGACGGCGATCGCTCACCTCGTTCCGCGTGTCGGTTACGACACTGAGGACACGATCGACCTCCGCCTCTCGCAGAAGATCGAGCCGGAGCAGCTTACGCGTGCGATCGAGATGTGGCAGAACGAGGAGGCCGTCCCGTGGACGCAGGGTGAGACGATCGACCTCGAGGAGCTGAAGGAGCTTTCGGCCTACGCGTACACCTGTACCCCGGTCGATCTCCCCCTTCCCCTTGTCCCGCAGGCGACGATCAACGCGGTCCGGACGATCTCGACCCCTGTCCCGTGCAACAACATCTTGCTCAACTACCATGGGCCGGGAGGGGATAAGGCGGGGAGCACGTTCACCGTCAAGGTGGAGATCTGGGCCGATCAGGACCTTTACGGCGTCGGGCTGAAGGAGGATCTCCCGACGGGGTGGAAGGTGATCCCGGTCCAGAACGATGACTTCATCTACAAGGCCTCGACACTGGAGTGGGTCTACCCGACCAAGCTTCCGGCCGGAACGATAAAGGCGATCATCTACCAGGTCGAGGTTCCGCAGACCGAGGCGATCGAGATCTCCGCCAGCGATCCATGTTACGCGAGCAGGAGCGACCTGTACGGTCTGGTCGATTCTGCCCTTCCGTGCATGGACACGACGGTCACCGGCGACAGCGGGGTCGACGTGAGCGACTGCGTGTCGGTCCTCGTTGCGATCTCTCGCTGGGACGTCGATAACGACCGGCTCGACATCACGTTGTCGGACAAGATCTCCTTCCAGCAGGTGCAGCGCGCGATCGCGTTCTGGCTGGAGGACGAGGTCGTCCCGTGGACCTGCGGCCAGACCGTGGACTACCACATGTTAAAGGTGATCATCGCCTACTGGCTGACCGGGACGAACATCTGCGATCCGCTCCCGTATATGCCGAGCGGGCCGTGCGATCCAGAGACTCGGACCTGTGACGAATAACTCGGCGGTTTGACGACGGCTCGTTGGGAGATGATACGTATGAGAACGACCACCAAAACGGCGAGGGGGATCCCCCTCGCCGTCCTCCTTATGTCAGTGTTGGTAGCCATCTCCCTTCCGACGTGGGGAGGAGAGATCACGGTCAGGCAGACGATCGATCGGTCCGAGGTCTTCGTCTCCGGGATGGGGGAGGGGGAGGACGAAGCGGTCCTCACCCTCTCGATCGGAAGCGCGGTAGCAGGGGAACGCTATCCGATCGATCTGATCTTCATCATCGACACATCGGCCACCGCTGAACTCGCCTCCTCTGAGGCGTTCGCATTCGATCTGATCGAAAGGCTCTCCCCTGATGATCGGATCGGCCTGGTGGCGTACGCTGACACGGCGCAACTCGCCGCCCCGTTGAGCGACGATCGTGCTGCGGTGAAGGCGGCGATCGCCGATCTGGCCACGGGCGGGAAGTCCGCCCTCGGCGCTGCGCTCCAGGCGGCACGGCGGGAATTCTCCCAGAACGGGAGGAGCGAGGCTGTCTTCGCCGTAGTCCTCCTCTCCGACGGACAGAGCAACGTCGGGACCGCTCCGGACGTGGAGGGGGGCGTGGCGGAGGAGATGGGGATCACCATCATCCCGGTCGGGATCGGGACCCTGATCAACAAGAACCTCCTCGGGCAGCTCGCCGCCGATACCGGCGGCGTCTTTTACTCCCGGCCGACCGATCGCGCCTTGAGCGGGATCATCGATCACTTGACTTCCGGGATCGCCGCCCGTAGGGTCACCGTCAACAAGGTCCTCCCCCCGCAGATCGCGCTGATCGACTCGACCCCCCGGCCGACGAGCGTGAAGGCCAACCCGGACGGTACGACGACCGCCGTATGGCACCTCTCCGACATCTACCTTGGGGGTAGCGCATCGATCGAGCTCACGCTGGAGGCGATGGCGAGGGGGAGCTGGGATACCGACCTCGATTCGTCGGTCGAATACTTCGATTTCCGCGGGGTGCACCAGTCTGTGAAGATCCCGGCTGTGACCCTGACGGCGATCGAGCCGAACCACGCTCCGAAGGCGGATTTCGCATTCTCTCCAGAAGATCCGAACACGATGGATACCGTGATGTTCGTTAACCGCTCCCTAGACGATGATGGGGAAGTGACCGGCTGGGAATGGGACTTTGGGGACGGGGAGAAAAGCGATGTCCCGAACCCCGAACACCGGTTCGTGGCGCCCGGGACCTATACCGTAAGCCTGGTCGCGATCGACGATCGCGGCGCGCGTTCCACCGCGGCGAAGGCCCAGGTCACGGTCAAGAACACCCCGCCGACTGCCCTGTTCACCTCCTCCCCCAAGGAGCCGCGCAGCGGGGTGGAGACCGTGTTCGACGCGAGCGGTTCCAACGACATCGACGGCCACGTCGTCACCTATTCCTGGGACTTCGACGGGAACGGAGCTTTTGACAGGACCACGGCGGTCCCGCAGGTCTCCTACACCTTCCCGAGCTCCGGCGAGGTGCGGGTGACCCTGGCGGTCACCGACGACTCCGGCGGGATCGGGACCTATACCAAGGTGATCGAGGTCCTCCCGAGCGTTACCGCGATCCGCACGATCGACACCTGCTTGCCGGACGACGTTACGATCGCCGGGGGGACGGTCACGGTCACCGTGACGATCACTGCCAACACCGAGGTCAACGGCCTCTCGGTCACGGAGACGATCCCCGATGGCTGGACGTTTACGGCCGTCGACGACGACGGAGCGACCCGCCGCGAGGCCGGAGGGGCGATCGAGTGGATCTTCTTCGAGAAGCTCATCTACGATGACGTCGACTCGAAGCGGGAGATCCGTTATACCCTGACCGCGCCGAGCGCCGCACCGGCCGATCCTGAGCAGTTCGCGATCACCGGTGACATCGGGAGTTCTTCCCCGCGGTTCAGTCAAGCGATCGGTGGGGAGGACAAGCTGACGCTCGTCCGGGAGCTTCCGATCCCGGTCGTCATCTCTCGCTGGGATGC
>QMQL01000032.1 GCA_003650505.1 Candidatus Acetothermia bacterium
AGCCCGGCTTGGCGGGCGAACTCCTCCCGCTCGTCGGAGAAGGCGGAAACCGACACCGAAAGAAAGAGAAGGACGGCCACGAACACCGCCCTTCGGAGGGGCTCATCCATCTCAGGCTCTACCCCGCTCGCCGGTCTGTGCGGAGGCTAGCAGCCGCCGCCGCACCACCAGCCGGCGAAGGCGAAGATCCAGAACGCCCAGAAGAAGGCGAGGAGCATTCCGGCTGTGATCGTTATCGTCATCGCTACCTCCTTAAGCTGGCTCCAGAATAGCACAGTCCGATCGGGAAGACAAGACCCCAACCGAGAAACGATAAGCCCGGACATCCGTCCATCCCCGCCCCGCTGTCCGCCGGGTGAAATCGGGTACCAGCGGATTCAACCGGAGCCGTGAACCACGAATCGAACGGGGCCGGAGCGATAGCTGTGAGCCGCATTACGGACGGCTGTCCGGAGCGGTAAGCGAGGGATTGCCCCTGACAACGCGGAGGGGATCGTTTACCATCCGCTCCGTCGGGAAAGGAGCGATGGAACTTGTCCAGCACGACGGAACGATCGGACGCGTTGCTCGAGCGGCATGCTGCCACCATCGAGCGGTCGATCGAGCGGTTCGGCCTCCCGATTCACGTCTATTTCCTCACGGAGATGAAGAGGAACGCCGCCGGCTTCCTCGAGACGGCGGCCGACCTTTACCCGAACACGATCGTCGCGTTCGCCGTCAAGGCGAACCCATGTCGGGGAGCGGTCCGGGCGGCGAAGCGGTTCGGCCTCGGGGCGGACACCGCCTCTGAACACGAGCTCCGCGCCGCGCTCGAGGAGGGGATCCCCCCGGAGAGGATAACCTGCAACGGGAACGCCAAGTCTGATGAGTACCTCAGGCTGGCGATCAACTCCGGCGCCTACATCGCCCTCGACAACCGGGATGAGATCGACGCGCTCGAACGGTTGGTGGTCGGGCTCGATCGCTCGGCATTGGTCCTCGTCAGGTTCCGCGGGATGCCGCTCGCCGGCCTGACGTCAGCTGACCAGACGACGGCGGCCGACTGGACCAAGTTCGGGTTTCATATCGACGAAGCGGATGCGATCTTCCGCCGGCTGACCTCGTCGCCGCACCTCCGCACCGTCGGGATCTCGGCCCATATCGGAACCCAGATCACCGATCCCTCGGGGTACGTGCTCCTCCTCGAGTATCTCTTCTCCATCGCCGAACGGGCCGAGGCCGCTGGGATCGCAATCGAGCGGATCGACATCGGAGGCGGGTTCCCCGTCTCCTTCCTGACCGAGGGGGAATGGACGGAGTTCAAGACCCGCCATCTCGCCCGTGTCCGCCGCGAGGTCCCGATCGAGGAAGGGATGACCTGGAACGACCTCCCCCTTGGCTATGCCCACCTCGAGAAGGGCGGAACGGACGAGCGCTGGATCGGCAAGTCCTACTTCACCCGCTACCCCGGAGCGACGATGCTCGAGCACCTCTTCCTTCATCGCTTCCCCGACGGAGAGACGATCCTCGACAAGCTCGAACGCCTCGGCTCACCGACCCTCGTCGTCGAGCCTGGCCGCTCGCTGATCGCGAGCTGCGGGATAACCCTCTCCCGGGTGATGGGGGCGAAGCGGGTCCTCGGGCACAACGTCGTCTCCCTCGATCGCGGGATCAACAACCACGGGAGCAACCTGATCGCACCGGGCATCTTCGCGGCCGCTGCCCTCCCTAAGCGTCCGCATGATCCGGGGGCAGAGGCGTTCCTCGCCGGCCGGCTCTGCTTCTCCGGGGACATGATCAGTAAGATCAAGATATCTCTGAACCGGCTGCCGGAGCGGGGGGAGCGGTTCGTCATCTACCATACCGGAGCCTACGGGGCAGACCACTTCGCCGGCCACAGCTGCGGGTTCCCCCGGCCGGGGAAGGTGGCGATCCGCGAGGACGGGACCGCCGAGGTCTGGCGGAGGCCGGACCGGTTCGAGGACGTGTTCGGATCGGCCGGGGATCGGCTGACCCTAGACTGACCGCCTCGGCCAGCGCTGGAACGTGATCAGATCCACCAGGTGAAACCAGACGGTCGCTACCATCGTGTAGACGGCCATCCTCCACTGCGCACCCGGCGGGTAGGCGAGGGCTGCCATCCCTTCCTCATCCTCCGGCTCGGGGAGGTAATCGACACCACGGACGACGACGGCCGGGCTCCTCTCGGTCGTCTGTCCCATGACGAGCCCGGCCATCCCCGCGATCGAGTCGACGAGGATGTCGACCCCGCCGGAGCGGGGGACGCCGAACAGGTCGTCGCTGAACGTCACTCTGGTGACCGGATCGATCCCGGCGTATCCGATCGCCACGTCCTGCGAACCGACGCGGCCGACGCTCACCACGGTGTCGGTGATGATCACAGCGACGTCCTTACCGAAGCGTTCCATGATCTCGGCGCGGATCTTCCCCGCTGTCGCGCACGGGTCGGACGGGAGGAGGGATACGAACCCTCCCGGAAGGTTGGAGTAGTCGATCCCCGCATCGTCGAGATAGGCGGCATGGGCGGAGACGACGAACTCGTAGCTGTTCGTCCGCTCGAACCCGGCGCGCATCGCCGCGGGGTTCGCCGAGCGGCGCTCCATCATCCGCCGGACGCTCGGGATCCTGATGATCCACTTCATCGGAACGACGATAAGCACCCTCCCGGACTCCATTATCAGCTGGACCTTACGCGGGTCCTTGTGGAATACCCGGCCGAGGATCCGTGCCTTCCGGGAAGGGCGGACGTCATCGAGCCTGACCCGTGCCCCTTCGAGGATCCCGACCACCTTCGAACTCAGAACGAGGATGTCCTTGTCGTTCAGCTCGATCCCACGATCGTCGATCAGGTCGGCGAAGAACGACCCGGCTGTCCTCCCAGATCCGTCCTCCGGCCGGATCGTTTCCCCCACCGACAGGGGGATGAACCGGACCTCCCCGGCACGCACCCTGTCATCGCTACTCTCCTTCACAGATCCCTCCTTGCCAGCGCGAGCGATTATACCAGGATCAGGCGGGGACCCGCCTCCGCTCGGTACGGACGAACTGGCTAAGGGCGAGGGAGACGGCGGCGATACCGACGCCGGCGAGGAACGGGGCCTTCGCGCCGAACAGGACCCAGATCGTCCCCCCGAGGACGGGGACGACCACGGCCGAGATGTGGTTTATCGTCGTCTGCGCCGAGAGGTTCCCGGTCAGCTCCTCGGGCGAGACCGCTATCTTCTGGAGGTAGGTGGTCAGCCCGAGGTTGAACCCGAACAGGACGTTGTCGAAGACGAAAAGCGCGAACAGGGCAGGGAGATACCCGATGTAGGCGTAACCGAGGAAGACCGGGATCAGAAAGATGAATACGGTCGAGAGGACGATCCTCTCGCCGAACCGGGCGACCACCCTCCCCGCGAATTGATAGGCATACGTGTTGATCAGGGCGTTGACGAAGAACAGGATCGCCATCGTCTCCACGCTCACCCCGTGCGCCTTGACGAGGAGGAACGGGGCGAACGTCGTGAAGATATGGCGCCGGCTCCCCATCAGGAACGCGAGGGAGTAGAAGACCCAATAACGCCTCCTCAGCTTCACCCTCCGCCGGGGAGGGAGACCCCCTTCTCCCCTTCCGAGCGGGAGGAGGATCAGCCCGCCGACGAGGACGAATCCGCCGACGAGGAAGAAGAGGGAGCTGTACCCGACCCGAGCGGCGAAGAAATAGACGACGATCGTCGCAAGGAGCGCCGCACCGGCGCCGAAGCTCTGGAGGACCCCGAGGACGCGCGGGGCCTCCCTCTCCTTCACCGTCATCAGGATCACGCTGTTACTGCTCGGCCCGAAGAAATGGAACCCGAAGCTCATTATCAGGGTGGCGGCGATCAGCATCGGGACGCCGCCGGCCACGCCGGTGAGGATGATCCCCGCGCCGAGAAGGACGAGGCTGAGCGCCATGATCCGAAGCTCGGACAGGACGAGGGCGAGGAAGGCGAGGAGGATGGCGAGGAGGCCGGGGACCTCCCGCGCGCTCTGGATCCACCCGATCGCCTCCGGACCGACGCCGATCCTCTCAACAGCGAAGTTGTTGAAGACCGCCTGCCAGATCCGATGTCCAAACATGAGGAGGAAGTTAGCGGCGATCAGGTAGGCGAACAGCCGGCGATGATCCCGGAAGACGGCCCGCATCGGTCCCATACCTCAGTCGAACAACGGCGACGGGTAGGTACCGGCCGCGATCAGCCGGGCGATCGCCGCCCGGACGCGGGGGAGGTCCTCGTGGTACGTGATCCCGAACCACTCCTCTTCCGTTGGGAGGACGCGGACGCGGAGCCTCCCCTCCCGGATCAGATCGCCGATGACCGTCGGAAGCTGGTATTCCGCCGACCGAAGGTCGCTCCCGCGCAGGAACGCGGGGAACCTCCGATCGAGCTCCTTCAATACATCGGGCGTCAGCCCCCACATGTTCATGGAGGCGATCGCACCCCCCTCGACCCCGTGCCGACCCTCTCCGTCCTCGTAGACGATCCGATCCTCCTCCTGCCTCAGCCCGCTTTGCTCGACGATCTCCACGAGGTATCCGGCATCGTCCAACCGGCAGATCCCGCGCGACACCGGCCCGGACGGGGATAGCGTCGCTCCGAGAGGGTAGCCGACGAGGGCGGGCCCCCCTCCGGTCGAGAGGGATCGGGCGAGGGAGTCGAACGCGCCGCGTCCGTAGAAGTCGTCGGCGTTGATCAGGGCGAAGGGGGCCTCCAGCCTCCCGCGGCAGGAGAGGAGGGCGTGAGCGGTCCCCCACGGCTTCCCCCTCCGATCCGGGACGGAAAAGCCGGGCGGGAGGTCGTCGAGCCGCTGAAAGGCGAAATCGAGCTCGCAGCGGTCGGCGATGGTACCGAACCGCTCCCTGAACCGGTCCTCCATCCCTTCCTGAACCACGAACAGGATCCGGCCGAAGCCCGTTGCGAGGGCGTCGTATATCGAGTAATCGATCAGGGATTCGCCGTTCGGCCCGACCGGCTCGATCTGCTTTATCCCACCGAACCGGCTCCCGATCCCGGCGGCAAGGACGACGAGCGTGGGCCCTCCCCTATCCATCAGTCTCTCCCTCCCGTTCCCAACCGCATGGGGCTTCATCATACACCGGCTCGTCCATCATCTCCCCCCATCCGGCCGTACTCACGGCGGATGAACATGACGAGGAAGCCGACGCCGGCGATCCCCGCCATGGTGAAGAACATCCCGGTGTAGCCGAGTACCGGGGTGATCGCACCGGCGAGGAGGGGACCGACGAGCCCGCCGATCCCGCGGGACGTCTCGTACAGGCCGAGCATCGCCCCTTGCCTCTCCTCCGGGACCCGGTCGCCGATGTGGGCGGCCGAGCCGATGTACAGGGAGCTGAACGACAGCCCGAGGATCCCGTAACCCGCTGCCATCCCCGCTGCATGCCGCGCGAACGCGAACACGCACGGCGTCAGCGCCGACAGCGCGAACCCGAGCATGAAGATCCTCCTCCGGCCGATCCGGTCGGCGAGCCGGCCGAACCCGATCAGGGCGCCGACCTGGGTCAGGGTGTTGAGGGCGGTGACGAGTCCCATCTGGATCGGCGGGATACCGAGGGCCGCCATGTAGATCGGGAGGAGGGAGAACGCCCCGTGGATCGCCATCTGGCGGAGGATCGTGCTCAGATAGAGATCGACCAGTCCGGAAGAAAAGGCCAACCGCCACGACCCCCTCCGCATGACCGGCGCCGGGGCCGCCTCCCCGGCCGGGAGGAGGAAGAGGAACCCGATCCCGAGCAGCGGGAGGATCGCCATGACGGCGAACCCGCCCCGGAATCCGAACCGTTCGAGGACGTAGCCGGAGGCGATCGCACCGAGGGCGAACCCGAGCGAACGGGCGGATGTGACGTAGGAGAGGTTCCTCCCCCGCCGGGCGACGGCGCTCGCCCCGGAGACGATCGCCATGGTCACGGTGGAGAACCCCATCCACATGACCGTGCGGACGAAGACGCTCCCGATGACGAGCCAAGGGGGAGGGAGGAGGATGAGGACTCCTATCGCTCCGACCGCCCCGAGTACGGTGGCGAATAGGAGGGGCCTCCGCTCCCGCCGGTCGGCGAGCCGGCCCCAGGCGAGGCTCCCTAGGATCACACCGGCTGCGCTGACGCTGGTGACGGCCCCGACGACGATCGGCGGGGCCCCCTCCGCCCTCAAGAAGAGCTTGACGATCAGGTTCAGCCCGCCGTTGGCGGCCATCAGGAAGACGGAGGCACCGGCGAGGGGGAGGGCGAAATACCGACCGATCGGACGCGGGTTCGATTCCGGAAGCGTTTCCACAGCGGACCAGACCTTATCCGAGGGAGGCCGTCCTTTCCAGATGACCCCTCATCCCTCGAGGTAGCCGGCCTTCGCGAGGAGCTCGATCCCCCGCATCACGTCGCTCACCGCCAGGATCCGGCCGAGATCGAGCGAGAGCCGAAGCGCGATCTCCTCGGCCATTCGGGTCCCGTCGCACAGGTTGAGAAGCCCCTCGGCCAAGGCGCGGTGGTTCGCCGACAGGGTCTCCTTGAAGAACTCCCTCTCCTCCTCGTCGAAGCGATCGGTCACCGCGTAGACGAGGGGGCCGTCGATCGACCGGCGGGGATGGTCGGATGGACCTCCGTTCCGGCTCGAATCAACCGCTGGAAGCGTCCCGATCAGGCGATCGGCGAGCCCGTCGAGGGTCGCCAGCCCCGCCTCGCCGAACCCGGACGGATCGGGTGCGATCCGGGTCAGGCTTCCGAGCCGCTCCCGTTCGATCTCGAGCGAGATCTCGATCAGGCGTCTTCTCTCTCCCGGATCGAGCCCCCGGGCGAGGGAGCGGGCCCGGATCATCTCGGCCACGCCGTAGGCGAGGGTCCACTCGTACAGCAGGTCTCCCTCCTCTCCCGCCCAGGAGGGGAGGATGGCGAGGGCGGCGGCGATCGTCATCACCTGCTTCATCCGCGTCGGGTCGACGTTATCCAGCGTGTCGAGGTCGCTGTGCCAATAGGGGTCGTCATGGCCGAACATCGCAGCCGGAAGCCTGTGCGGCGGGGCGGAGAATACGAGATGATCGCTCCCCCCGCTCGGCCGCTCGACGACGAAGTGAAGCGGCCGGCGGCTCCCGCCCACAGCGAAACACCCCTCCATCCGCGCGACCAGCCCGGCGATCGGCGCGAAGGTCGCGTTCAGGTAGGTCGGGATGTCGTTCGGAACGCGGAAGATCCTAAGTGGGCTCCCTATCCTCTCCGGCGACTGGCCGACCATGTCGAGGTTCAGGACGTAGTGGACGTTCCTCAGCCCCTGCGCGTGGGAGGCCGCCCAGGGGAGGGTCCCGTAGAACTCCGGGACCCACAGGAACCTGACGGAGTTCCGGAGCCCGACCTCCGAGCCGAGCCGGTTCAGGGCGAGGGCGATCTCGACGAGGGCGGCGCTCCCCGAACCGTTGTCGTTCGCCGACTGGCGCGGATGGCAGAGGTGGGCGACGAGGAGGACTTCCCCTTGGGAAGGGTCCCCGCCGAGGTGCGCTTCGAGGACGGCGAGCTTCCGATCGGTGAACCGGGCGTCTATCTCCCCGCGGAGGCGGACCGGCCCCTTCCTCGTCAGGGCGATCAGCCGATCGGCGATCCGCCGCGATACCGAAAACCCGGGGACGATGTGAGGGATCTCCTCGGCTTTCGGGAACAGACCTTGATACTGGACGAGGTCGTACGCCGAGGCCCGCTCGCCGTCGGGGTAGATG
>QMQL01000033.1 GCA_003650505.1 Candidatus Acetothermia bacterium
GAGCTGGATCAAGGATGAGAGAAAACCGACCTCCGGGTTGCGGTTAGGGAATGCTGACGCCTTTAGTTCTTCAAAGAGGCGGTTCTGCCAACCTTGGAGGTTCAAAGCCAACACGCCGGGCAAAGGCAATCCGCGATATGGTGGACTAGCAGGGGTACTCTTCGGGCTGCTTTCGTAGATGTGAATGCTTTTATCAGCTAAACCCTTGCTCTTGCAGTAGAGTATTAAGACCTGTACCATCTCATCCGCCATGGGTATCATGACCGTATAACTCCCTCCTTTTGGCAGTTGGACGGTCTTGGTGGCAGGGAATCTTCCTGTGTGAATTCGACGGACCGCGGAGGAGGAGGGTCTGGGTTTGGTTTACTTCTTGACCGGGGGAGAGCCCTAAAGTAAAATCCGCGCGGCGTTGAGCAAGGTGCCAGCGTAGCTCAATCGGCAGAGCAACTGATTTGTAATCAGTAGGTTGCCAGTTCGACTCTGGCCGCTGGCTCTTCCCGATATAGTTGGAGGGGTACCGAAGTGGCCAAACGGGGCGGACTGTAAATCCGTTGGCGGACGCCTTCGGGGGTTCGAATCCCTCCCCCTCCAGTTGGAAGGATCGAAGCTTTCGGTTAAACTCCGTACTGCGGAGTTCGAAGCGCCCGTGTAGCTCAGGAGGTAGAGCACCCCCTTGGTAAGGGGGAGGTCGTCGGTTCGACTCCGATCGCGGGCTCATGCTTGCGATAAATAGTCCTTCCTCTTTAGATGAAAGGGATGGATCTTACAACAGTCGCTAAGGAGGTTTAAGCGATGGCGAAGGAAGCGTTTGTCAGGGATAAGCCCCACCTGAATATCGGGACGATCGGGCATATCGACCATGGGAAGACGACGTTAACGTCGGCGATCACCAAGGTCCTTGCCACCCAGGGGAAGGCACGGGCGTTGGCGTTCGAGGACATCGACAACGCCCCCGAGGAGAAGGCGCGTGGGATCACGATCAACGTCCGGCACGTCGAGTACGAGACGGAGAATCGGCACTATGCCCACATCGACTGTCCGGGCCACGCCGACTACATCAAGAACATGATCACCGGTGCCGCCCAGATGGACGGGGCGATCCTCGTGGTCGCTGCCGACGATGGGCCGATGCCCCAGACGCGGGAGCACGTCCTCCTCGCACGCCAGGTGAACGTTCCGGCGATCGTCGTCTTCCTGAACAAAGTGGACATGGTCGACGATCCGGAGCTGATTGACCTGATCGAGATGGAGGTCCGTGAGCTCCTCTCCCAGTATGAGTTCCCCGGCGACGAGGTCCCGATCATCCGCGGTTCGGCGCTGAAGGCGATGGAGCACGGGGATGAGCCGAACCATCCGGACACCGAGTGCGTCGTCGAGCTGATGAAGGCGGTCGACGAGTACATCCCGCTCCCGGAGCGTGACGAGGACAAGCCGTTCCTGATGCCGATCGAGGACATCTTCTCGATCAAGGGGCGGGGGACGGTCGTCACCGGCCGGGTCGAGCGCGGTAAGATCACACCCGGGATGGAGGTCGAGATCGTCGGCGTGCACGACGAGACGATGAAGACGGTCGCCACTAGCCTGGAAATGTTCAACAAGACGCTCGATTACGCGATCGCCGGCGACAACGTCGGGATCCTCCTCCGCGGGATCGACAAAGATGAGGTGGAGCGTGGACAGGTCGTCGCCACTCCCGGGACGATCACCCCGCACCGGAAGTTCGAGGGTGAGGTCTACGTCCTGACCAAGGACGAGGGCGGGCGGCACAAGCCGTTCTTCACCGGATACCGGCCGCAGTTCTTCTTCCGGACGACCGACATCACCGGGACGGTGATACTCCCGGAGGGCGTTGAAATGGTCATGCCCGGCGATCACGTGAAGATCAACGGTGAGCTGATCCACCGGGTGGCGATGGACGAAGGGCTCCGGTTCGCGGTCCGCGAGGGCGGGAAGACGATCGCCTCCGGCGTGGTCACCAAGATCATAGAGTAGGCGGTGAGGACGCGTTAAATGGCGAAGAAGGGTGAAGCGGTCATCCACGTTACATTGGCATGTAGCGAGTGCGGCCGGCACAACTATCACACGAAGCGGAACAAGAACAACACGCGCGCCAAGCTCGCGCTCCGCAAGTATTGCAAGTGGGACCGGAGGCATACGCTGCACAAAGAGGTCTAGCCGTAGCGGCTGGGTGAGAACAGGCCCGTAGCTCAACTGGCAGAGCGTCCGACTCCAAATCGGAAGGCTGGGGGTTCGAGCCCTCCCGGGCCTGCAAGGATTCGGCGACGAGGAGACGTGGAATGATCGATCGTATCGTGAACTACCTGAAGGGCGTCCGCGCGGAGATCGCGCGCGTCAGCTGGCCGACGCGCTCCGAATTGATCTCGCTGACCGTCTTGATCGTCATCCTCATGGTCATAATGACGGTCTACATCTGGGGTGTAGACGGGATCTTGAGTACCCTCCTTAAGGTCTTCGTAAGAAGCGGTTGATCCGATCATGCGGTTGAAGAAGTGGTACGCGATCCAGACCTACGCGGGTTCTGAGTTGAAGGTCAAGGAGGATCTCAACGAACGGATCCGGCGGCGGCATTGGGAAGACGCGGTCGAGCGGTTCACCGTCGACGGCGAGGAGACCTTCTTTCTCGTCCCGGTGGAGGAGGTGATCACCTCCCGGAGCCGACGGAGCGCGGGGGTCGAGTACCGCGTCCCCTACGATTACGACCTCGTGGTCAAGCCGAACGAGCGGGTGGTGCGTGGGGACGTGATAGCGCGGAAGCCGCCGCGTCACCTCGAGGCGGATGCGAATGTCGTGAAGGTGGAGCACCTCCAACGGGTGATCGTGGAGATGACGAACCGGAACGAGGAGGTCTACCTCGTCCCGGCCGACAAGCGGATCCGCCGCGACATCCGCGTGGGGGAGAAGGTGCGCAACGGCGTCCCTCTCACCACGGACGGCGACGAGCGGTTCGTCGTCAAGAACCGTGGGACGGTCGTCCTGAAGGACAAGGTGCGACGGGTCACGTTCGAATACGCGGACGGACGGCAGAAGACGAGGATCATCCCGGAGAAGTACATCGCCCGGATCCGCGAGGGTATGGAGCTGAAGAAGGGCGACCTGCTGGAGAACGAGGATCAGATAGCGAGCCGCGCCACCGGGCTCCTCAAGGTGAAGGAATACAAGGACAAGCGGGTGGTGACGATCCAGCGGATCGAGAAGCGCCGGCTCTTCCCAGGCTACGTCTTCGGCCGGCTCGGCCTCGACGAGGAGGAGATGATGGAGCTGATCGACGGGGTGAAGGGGGCGGTCCGTTACGTCGGGTCACGCTACACCCCGATGCCGATCGAGGGCCCGGAGATGAAGCTGATCAAGAGGAAGGCGGGCCTCCTCGCCGTTCCGGTGGCCGCCGCTTCTTCCTCGTCCGAGCCGAAGGTGGAGGTCGATTTCACGGTCGGCGAGGTCGTCGAGATCGTCGAGGGGCCGTTCGCCGACTTCACCGGTGAGATCAAGGAGATCGATAAGGACGCCGAAGAGGTGACGGTGATGGTCAAGATCTTCGGCCGGGAGACTCCCGTCAGGCTCGGCTTCGACGGGATCGAGAAACTATGAGTGAGCTGGGGAGGAGGTAGAATGGCGAAGAACGTCATTGCAAAGATCAGTCTTCATATCCCTGCCGGCCAGGCGACGCCGGCCCCTCCGGTAGGACCCGCGCTCGGTGAGCACAAGCTGAACATCATGGACTTCTGCAAGAAGTTCAATGAGGCGACGAAGAACGAGACCCCGGGGACGATCATACCGGTCGTCATCTCGGTCTACCTCGGGGGGAAATACGACTTCGTCCTCAAGCAGCCGCCGGCGGCCGAGTTGATCAAGATGGCAGCGGGGATACAATCTGGTTCTCCCGAACCGAACCGGATGAAGGTGGCGAAGATAACGCGGGAACAGGTCCGGAGGATCGTCGAACGGAAGCTTCCCGACCTCAACACGTACAAGTTCGAGTCCGCGGTGAAGATCATCGAGGGGACCGCCCGCAACATGGGGGTCGAGGTGGTGGACGAGTGAAAAGGAGCAAGCGATATCAAGGCGCGGCCACCCTCGTCGACCCAGGGACGGCCTACAGCATCGATCAGGCGATCGCGAAGCTGAAGGAGGGGGCGACGGCCGATTTCGATGAGACGGCTGAAGTCGCATTGACCCTCGGGATCAAGGCGAGCCAGGTCGTCGTCCGGGGGACGTGTAACCTCCCCCATGGGACCGGAAGATCGGTCCGGATCCTCGCGTTCGCCAAGGGAGAGAGCGTCGCCGAGGCTGAGGCCGCCGGCGCCGACTACGTCGGCGGTGAGGACCTAGCCAAGCGGATCCAGGGCGGATGGTTCGAGTTCGACAAGGTCGTGGCGACCCCGGACATGATGCCGGTCGTCGGGAAGCTGGGGAAGCTCCTCGGCCCGCGCGGACTGATGCCGTCCCCGAAGAGCGGGACGGTTGCCAAGGATATCGGCCGGGTGATCGAAGAGCTGAAGAAGGGGATGATCGAGTATCGGTCCGACCGCTACGGGGTCATCCATACGATCTTCGGCAAGGCTTCCTTCGAACCGGAGGCCCTGAAGGAGAACCTGATCGCCGTGATCCGGAGCATCGCCGAGCGGCGGCCGGAGGAGGGCGTGAAGGGGCGCTTTGTCAAGAAGGTTACGATCGCCTCGACGATGGGGCCGGGGATCCCCATCGACCTCGAAGAGGTGAACCGGTTGATGGAAGGTACGGGGTAGGGGACGAGGATGCCGACTCAAGCGAAGATCGATGAGGTTACGCGCCTGAAGGAGAGACTCGAGAAGGCCGTCGGCTTGGTCCTTTGTGACTATCGCGGCCTGACGGCTAACGAGATGGTCGAGCTCCGTGAGAAGTTCACCAAACAGGGGCTGGAATACCGCGTGGTCAAGGACACCCTCGCCCGGATCGCCGCCGAACAGGCCGGGATCGACGGGTTGGCGGAGATGTTCGAGGGGCCGATCGCCCTGGCGATAAGCTACGACGACCCCGGTCTGGCGTTCAAGCTGAGCGAGGAGTGCCGGAAGGCATACGCCCCCCGGTATGGGCTGAAGGGCGGCCTTTACGAAGGGGTCATCGTCCCCGAGGTCGAGGTGGAAAGGTACGTCTCCCTCCCATCGCGCGAGGAGCTTCATGCCAAGCTGGTGTTCGTCCTTTCCGGCCCGATCCGGGCCCTCGCCGTGGTCTTGCAGGCGAAGATCCGCGAGCTGGTGGTCGTCCTGAACGAGGTTAGAAAACAACGCGAAAAAGAGGAGGCAGGATAATGGCGAAAGAGGATATCCTCCAGCAGATAGAGGAGATGTCGGTCAAGGAGCTCGCCGAGCTCGTCGAGATGATCGAGGAGCGCTTCAACGTCTCGGCGGCGATGGCGGCCCCGGTCGCGGTAGCGGCGGCGCCGGCAGCCGGAGGAGAAGGGGAAGCGGCCGGCGGGGCGGATACCGCCAAGGTCGTGTTGACCAGCGCCGGCCAGAAGAAGATCCAGGTCATCAAGGAGATCAAGGAGATCACCGGGAAGGGGCTGAAGGAGTGCAAGGAGCTCGTCGACAACCTCCCGGCAACGATCAAGGAAGACGTCGGCCCGGACGAGGCGACGAGCATCAAGGAGAAGCTGGAGGCGGCCGGAGCTGAGGTCGAATTACAGTAGGGCGAACGCGCACGCTTTTCCAGACAAGCAGTGGGACGCCTGCCTTGAGGCGAATGCCGCCTCGGGGCGGGGCGTCCTTTTCGAGGGGCGAAGATGAAACATCGAGAACGTAGGTCCTACGGGCGCAGTCAGGAGATCATCCCCCCGCCGTATCTCCTCTCCGACGTCCGCAGATCGTTTGCCGGTTTCGTGGAGAAGGGGATCACGCGGGCATTCGAAGACATCTCTCCGATCGTCGGTCATGGGAAGGACGGGCTCACGCTCGAGTTCGAGAAGCCCTACCTCGGTGAGCCGAGGAATTCAGAGCTGGAGTGCAAGGACAAGGACCTCACGTATTCTCGCCCCCTCCGGGTGAAGGCCCTCCTCAAGCAGAACGGGAAGGTCGTCCAGGAGACCGAGCTCTACATCGGGGACTTCCCGATGATGACCAGTCGGGGGACGTTCATCATCAACGGGTCGGAGAACGCTCTCGTCAACGAGCTGACCCGCGCGCCTGGTGTCTACTTCACGCGCGAGGAGCCGGAGCAGTACAAGGGACACATCCTCCCCGAGCTCGGCGCCTGGCTGGAGATAATCCTGGACACCAAGCGGGGGACGCTCCGCGCGAACCTCGACCGGAAGGGGAAGGTGGTCGCCACCGTCCTGTTGAAGGCGCTCGGGTTCGACGAGGAACGGATATGCCGTTATTACAGCTTCGAGGTCTCCCCGGTCACGATCGAGAGGCTCGAGCCGTACGTCGGCTACCGGTTGGGGATCGATGTCGAGAGGGATGGCGAAGTGTTCCTCGCGGTGGGGGATACCCTCCAGAAGGAGCACCTGGCCGAGCTTTCGAAGCTCGGTCTAGAGCGGATACGGCTAGTCGACCGCTACATCCAGCGTGCCCTCGAGACGGATGAGACGACGACGCAGGAGGAGGCCCTCAGGGCCGTCTACCGTCGGCTGAGGCCATCGGATCGTTCCTCCCCGGCCCAGATGGGCGAATACGTCGAGAACCTCTACTTCCACCCGGCGAGTTACCATCTCTCAGCGGTCGGAAGGTTCAAGGTGAACCGGAAGCTCGGGCTCCAGTTGAAGCAGCCTGTCTTGTACTTGGCCGATATCGTTCGGACGATAAAGGTCCTCCTCGCCGTGCCGGACAACCCAGTGCTCCTCGACGAGAAGGATCACTTGGCGAACAAGCGGGTCCGCCTACCGGGCGAGCTCGCCGAGAACGCCCTCCGGACCGGGCTCGCCCGGATGGCGCGGATCGCCCGGGACAAGCTCTCCAAGTACGCCCTCGACGAGAAGGACACGATCCGGCGGCTGATCTCGACTCGTACGGTGCAAGGCGCGATCAACCAGCTCTTCTACACCGGGAGATTCTCCCAGTTCCTCGAACAGACGAACCCCCTGACCGAGTTGACGCACAAGCGGCGGCTGAACGCCCTCGGCGGTGGTCTGACCAAGCGGCGCGCCAAGATCGAGGTCCGCGACGTCCATCCATCGCACTACGCGCGGATATGCCCGATCGAGACGCCCGAGGGACAGAACATCGGCCTGATCACCTCGCTCGCCTGCTACGCGAGCGTGAACGAGTACGGATTCCTCGTCGCCCCGTATCGGAGGGTCGTGAAGGGGAAGGTGACCGACGAGATCGTCTATCTGATGGCCGACGACGAAGAGCGCTACAAGATCGCTCCGGCGACCGTCCCGGTCGGCCCCGACGGCCGCCTCCTCGGTGAGAGGATCGAGGTCAGGACAGGGAGGGAGGAGGTCCGGCTCGTCGATCCGGAAGAGGTCGACTTCATCGGTGTCTCCCCCCGGGCGCTCGTCGGGATATCGGCAGCGCTGATCCCGTTCCTCGAGCACGACGACTCGAACCGGGCGTTGATGGGGGCGAACATGCAGCGCCAGGCCGTCCCCCTCCTCCGCCCGGAGGCCCC
>QMQL01000034.1 GCA_003650505.1 Candidatus Acetothermia bacterium
GGAGGAGGTCGTCGTAGCGGCGGAGGGCCTCCTCATCGGCGGAGTCTGCGATCCTCTCCTCGAGGCTCCGCAGCTCCGCCTCCATCTTGAGAAGGTGGGAGAACGGCCTCTCCATCGCCTCCCTGAGGGTTCCCTCACCGCGAAGCCGCGCCGCCTGGGAGAGGTGGCCGACCCACACGTTCCCGATCGTCCTGACCTCCCCTTCCGTCGGCCGTTCTTCTCCGGCGATGATCGAGAGGAGGGTCGACTTCCCGACCCCGTTGTCCCCGACGAGGGCGATCCTGTCCCCGCGCCCGATGACGGCGGAGAACCGCTCGAACAGGGCCTCCGTCCCGAACGATTTCGATACCCCTTCCAGCTGAACGAGTGACATTCCGCTCCGATGGTACGGGAAGTGGAGGCCTTCTGGAAGGGTTCTGCGTCGGGCAGAAGTGTGGTAGCATACCGATGGTATGAAAGAGGCGATCCTCTACGAGAGGCTGAACGACGGGAGGGTCAGGTGCCACGCCTGCGCCCACCGCTGCACGATCCCACCCGGGAAGAGGGGGATCTGCGCCGTCCGTGAGAACGTCGATGGGAGGCTCGCAAGCCTCGTCTACGGGAGGTTGATCGCCCGCGATGTCGATCCGATCGAGAAGAAGCCCCTCTTCCACTTCTTCCCTGCGACGCGCGCCTACTCGATCGCCACGGTCGGGTGCAACTTCACCTGCCTGAACTGCCAGAACCACTTCATATCCCAATATCCGCGCGAACACGGCGGGAGGATCATCGGGGAGGAGTCGAGCCCCGAGGAGATCGTCTCGGAGGCGGTGAAGGCCGGCTGCCGCTCGATCGCCTACACCTACAGCGAGCCGACGGTGGCGATCGGGTTCTACCTCGACGTGATGCGCCTGGCGAGGGAGGAGGGGCTCGCCAACGTCTGGGTCTCCAACGGGTATTTCTCAGCCGAGGCGGCGGATCTGATCTCCCCCTACCTCGACGGGATCAACATCGACCTGAAGGGGATTTCGGATCGGTTATACCGCGAGGTCGCCGGCGGGAACCTTCGGCCGGTGATCTCCTCGATCGAGCGGGTCTTCCGCGCCGGGGTCTGGGTCGAGGTGACGACCCTCGTCATCCCCGGTCTTAACGACTCCCCGGACGAGCTTCGCTGGACGGCCGAGGCGATCTACGGGATCTCCCCCCGGATCCCCTGGCACGTCAGCCGTTTCTTCCCCGCCCATCGCTTGGTCGATCGACCTCCCACCCCGGTTGAAACCCTGAAGCTCGCCTACGAGATCGGCCGGGAGGTCGGGCTCTCATACGTCTACATCGGGAACGTCCCCGGCGAGGGGGAGGCGACCCTCTGCCCGAGCTGCGGGGCGAGGCTGATCACCCGCGCCGGCTTCCTCGTCCGGGAGAACCGGCTGAAGGGAGGGATCTGCCCCGAATGCGGGGCGGAGATCGACGGGGTCTGGTTCACCGCCTGAGGCCCTTCTTCGTGATGTCGACCCGCCGTGGCCCTCCCTCGAGGAGATCGATCCTGATCAGAAAATCGCTGATCTCGATCAGGCCGTCGATCCGCTCCGGCCACTCGACGACCGTCACCCCTTCTTCCGGCGGGAGGTAAAGGTCGAGCCCGACCTCGGCGAACTCGGCAAGGGTTGAGATCCTGTAGGCGTCGATGTGATGAAGTGAAAGCCTTCCTCGGTACTCGCGGGCGAGGAGGTAGGTCGGGGAGACGACGACGTCGGTGATCAGGAGCCCCTTGGCGATCCCCTTGGTCAGGGTCGTCTTCCCCGAACCGAGCGGTCCGACGATCGAGACGAGGTCCCCGTCTTCAAGATCCGATGCGATCTCGATCCCGATCTCCTCCATTTCGTCCGGGTCGTGGGCGATGATCGTCTTGTCCATCAGGAGCGGATCGATACGTCGAGTTCGGCGAGCCGGGCGGTGATCCGGGAGATGATCCCTGTCACCTCCTCGTCGGTCATCGTCCGATCGGCGGAGCGGAGGGAGATCTCGTAGGTGAGGCTCTTCCGATCCGGTGGGAGCTGCCGACCGCGGTAGAGGTCGTAGAGGAGGACGGACTCCACCTCCGGTTCCTCCTCGATGATCGCGCGGATCCTCCCCTCGGGGAGATCGACCGGAGCGGTGAGGGAGAGGTCGCGCTTCGAGGGGGGGAAGCGGGATGGCTCCGAATAGGCGGGGATCGCCTCGCTCTCTGAGATCAGCCGCTCGGTCAGAAACTCGAACAGGATCACGGTCGTCGGGTGGGAGAGGCGTTCCGAGACCGCCGGGGCGAGCTCCCCGAACCGGCCGATCTCTTCTCCCCGGTGGGTGAACCTCCCGCTCCTCCCCGGGTGGAGGAACCCCTCCGTCCGGTCGGTCTCGATCGAGATCCGATCGAGGCGGAGAGCGGCGAGGAGCCCCTCGATGATCCCCTTCGCCTCGGAGAGGGAGACCTCAGCCTTCCCGGAGAGGGGGAGGCCCCTCCTCCCGAACAGGGCGCCGGCGAGGTGTTCCTCCTCGTCCATCGGCCTTGTGAAGACCCGGCCGAGCTCGAAGATCATCCCCCCGTCGATTCCCTGGTTCAGGTTCGTCTCGATCACCCCGAGGATCCCGGGGATGAGGGAGGAGCGGAGTGCGGTCTGAGCCGCGCTCATCGGGTTTCGGATTGCTACCAGGTTATCGGCAGGAAGGCCGATCGCCTCCCGCCAATCCGGCTTGTCGAACCCGTCGGTCACCACTTCCGACATCCCGAGGCCGACGAGTGCGTCCCGGATCAGATCCTTCCCCCGCTCGATCCGATCCTTCTTTCCGATCCTGAGGACGGCATGGGGGGGGGTGCTCGGGAGACGGTCGTACCCGTGGATCCTCCCCACCTCCTCGATCAGGTCGACCTCCCGCTCGAGGTCGGGGCGGAAGTGGGGGATCGTCGCCTCGAGACGATCGCCGTCCTCTTCCGTCCCGATCCCGAGCCGGCGGAGGATCCCTCCGATCCCCTCCTTGTTGAGATCGATCCCGAGGAGGAGGGACGCCCGAGACGGTCTGATCCTCACCTTCCGGGCCGGTCTAGGGGAGGGGTACGCGTCGGCGAGGCCGGCGAGGACGGTGCACCCGGTCAGCTTCTGGATCATGTGCGCGGCCCGGTCGGCGACGAGCGGGATCCCTCCGGGATCGAGGCCGCGTTCGAACCGCTGCGACGCCTCGCTCCGGAGCCCGAGCGACCGGGACGAGCGGCGGATGACGTGGGGATGGAAGGAGGCGATCTCGAGGAGGACGCGCTTCGTCTCCGGTCGGATCTCGCTGTTCTCCCCGCCCATCAGCCCGGCGAGGGCGATACCCCCCTCCTCGTCGGCGATCAACAGGGCATCCCGCGTCAGCTTCCGCGTCAGGCCATCGAGGGTCTTGAACTCCTCCCCGTCGCGTGCCCTCCGGATGACGATCCCTCCGTGCAACAGGTCGGCGTCGAACGGGTGGAGGGGATGGCCGAGCTCGAGCATCACGTAGTTCGTCGCGTCGACCACGTTGCCGAGCGGCCGCATCCCTCCCTTTATCAGCCTGTGCTGGATCAGAAGCGGGGCCGGGCCGATCCTCACCCCCTCCATCAGGCGGGCGGCGTACCGCGGGGTGTCCTCCGGGTCCTCGATCGCGATCCTGACCTTCTCGCTCGTCCTCACCTCCGACTCCGTGACCGATACGTCGAGCCTTTGCAGCGGCCGGTCGTAGATCGCCGCTATCTCGCGGGCGACCCCGTAGACGCTGTCGCAGTCCGGCCGGTTCGATGTCACCTTGAAGTCGAGTACGAAATCGTCGTATTCGAGGAGCTCGGCGAGATCGGTCCCGACGCGAAGGGCGAGGGCGGGGTCGAATATCCAGATCCCATCCGAGCGCTCCTCCAGACCGAGCTCCTCCTTCGAGCAGATCATCCCTTCCGATACCTCGCCGCGGAGCTTCCTCCGCTCGATCCTCAGTCCGCCCGGGAGCTCCGCCCCGACGGTCGCCAGGGGGACGAGCCCCCCTTCGACGACGTTCGGTGCCCCGCAGACGACGTCGACCTCCCGATCCTCTATGTCGACCCGGCAGAGGGTGAGGTGGTCTGAATCAGGGTGCGGACGGGCCGATACGATCCTCCCGACCACGACCCCGGAGAGCGTCCCGGTCTCCTCGATCCCCTCGACCTCGAGCCCGGCGAGGGTCAGCCGCTCGGCGAGGCGTTCGACCCCCTCCCGGGTGACCTCGATATCGACGTAGTCGGTCAGCCATCGGCAGGGAACCTTCATCAGCGGTCTCCTTCGCTCACAGAGAGAACTCGGCGTAGAAGACGGTCTCCCCCCCTCCGACGATCGGGACCGCGACCCCAAGCCGCACCGACATCGGAAGGAGCCCTCCGAGGGTCGATAGATCGATCAGCTCCTCCAATCCGGCCTCCACGCCCGGGGAGGTTTTACCGAAATCGGTAAGGGTTGTCCAACCGACCCCGCCCGCGATGTAGACCCTCGTCCTCCTCCGGTCGACCATCGCCAGGTTGAACAGGTTGTAGGGTAGGGTCTTCTCCTCCGGCGGTAGCTCGAGGGAGACGATCCCGGCCAGCTTCTGCTCGGCCGGGAGGAGGGGTGAGGCGTGGAGCTCGGTGAACCTGAACCGGAGGGCCGACGGGAGATCCCCGGCGCTGAACCCGAAGAAGACCCCTCCCTCCAGGTACGCCCTCGGGGCGATCCGGATCTCGTCGTACCCGAACACGGAGAAGCGGACCGCTCCGCCGTCGGTCAGGTCGAGGTAGACCGACCTCGCCCGGCTCGCGGTTATCGATGGGAGGTCTAACGCCCCGAGTCGGAACGCGAACAGGGGCCGATCGTCCGAGAACAGGCGGGAGAGCCCGATCGAATAGGCGATGTCCGGCTCCCAGTAGCCCGATGAGAGCCCGATCTCCGGCCGGCCATAGGCGATGTGCGTGTAGGTGAGGTTCCCGGTAAGCCTCCCGTCTTCGATCGAGGCATACCCGGTGTAGCGGTCTCCCCTCCCCTTCTTCACGACCATCGTCGCCGCGGACGGCTCCACGGTCACCCTGAACCGATCGAGGTAGGAGAAGCTGAACCCGTTCGAGGAGGGAGCAGGGGTGATGACGTAGGCGTCGAGCGGGAGGGATGCCCGGCTGACGGCCGTGACCACCTTCACCGGGTCGTTGTTGTTCAGCCGATTCCGATCGGGGAGGATGTGGTCGGGGTCTACCGATAACCGCCTCACCCGGGACGGGGTCGTAAAGACGATCGTCGCCTCCTCCCCCTTCCCGTCCCACTCCTTCCTCTCCGTCGCCCCGGACGTCAGGGTCGCCTCGACCACGACCGGCTCCTCCGTCCCCCCGCTCCGGGAGACGACGGCCTTTGTCTCGTAGCCGCCGCTTGTCTTCTGTTGCGATACGATCTCGACGGCGTAGTCGACCGAATCATCCCCGAACACCCAGGCGTCGAAGAGCGGCTTGACCGATTCCCCCGCCTCCTCTCCGACGATCGTCTCGAACTCGGCGCCGGTCAGCCGTTCGTCCCTCCCCGTCTCGAACGCCCGTTTCAACGCGCGGTCGAAGGCGTCGGCCCCGACCCGCCCGGCGATCGCCCGGGCGACGAGGTAGCCCTTGTCGTAGATCCGCGTCGCGTTCGCGTTGGCGTATTCGACCCGGGAGGTCGGCTTTACGAGCTCCTCGTCGAACCCCGACCAGAGGGAGATGAGGTAAGGGAACTCGATCTGGTGCTCGCGGAGGTTCAGATACCCGAACTGCCGATCGACGAAGTCCTCGATCACCCCAGGGGAGGTGACGTCGAACAGGTTCCCTCCGCTCGGACCGTATCGGCCCTCGAAGTAGCTGACCGCCGCGTACTGGGCGAACCCCTCCGATAGCCACGAATCGGCGTCCAGATCGACCTCTGTTCCGAGGCCGAACCATTGATGGGCTATCTCGTGGGCGAGGACGAACTCGATCAGCCGGTTAAGGAACCCGGGTAGGGGGACGTCCCGGTGGGAGAAGAGGAGCCTCGATAGCCAGACGATCCCGTCGGCGGCGAATGAGGTTCCTCTGGCATTCGGATTCTCGACTATCGTAAGCCGCTTCCGCGGGTACGGCCCGAACCGCGCTTCGTACGCCGCGAGGATGTCGCGGGCGTAGGTGGCGATCAGCCGCCCCTCCTCCTCGTGCGCCGGGAGATGAGCGACCTCGATCGGCGTTCGGCCGTCGAGGGTGTAGGTCTCGTACCCTTGTGCTATCGTGATCCCGAGGGTCCGCGCCTTTCCCTCGCAGCCGATCCGATAGACGACCGAGCCGTCCTCAACGCTTCTCTCCACCCGATCGGTACCGGTGAAGAGCGCGTATCCCTCGGGTACGGTCAGCCTCGCCTCGTACTCGTACGACGGGAGGATGAGGGGGAACCAGTCCGAGCCGGCGTAGGCGATCGTCCCATCCTTTTCGACGACCCGATCGGTCCCTCCGATCAGGAGGGGGTACCAGCCGAACCGCCGCGTCAGGACCCCGTCGGTCACCCCGTCGTCCCCGAGCGAGTTCCTCGGGGTATACAGGGTGAAGCCGATCATGAGGTCGCCCGATCCCCCTTCCGGGAGATCGACGGCGAGGACGCCATCGGCGAGCGAATAGGTCTGGAACGCCGGTGGAAGGGGGAGGAGCCGGTAGCCGACCGGGGTCTCGCTTTCGCTCTGGACGAGGCTGACCGACTCGATCTCGATCCCCGATTCCTCGAACCCGAACGGGTAATCCTGATCGATCGTCCGCTCGGAGAGATAAGGGTTCTCCTCCCGTCCGAGGTTCGGGAGGAGGAGGAAGTAGAGGGTCGTCCCGGCCGTGCCGGGCTCGAGTTCGATCGTCCCCTCGATCGTCCGGCCCTCGGGATCGTAGGTGACATTGAGCCTCTGAACGGGGGAATACGCGGCCAGCGAGAGCGCCGGGATCGATGCGATCAGGATAAAAACCAGAAAGATCCGGATTGAATGCATTGTCGGCTCCTTTGGGTTCGTCTAACCCCGCTCCACAGGCTCCTCAGCCTCGGCGGGCGTTCGGTCGACGAGGACGCGGACCGATGCTATCTCCCGGTCGGTCGCCCGCTCCACGATGAACGTCACCGGCCCGACCTCGACCTGATCCCCGGTCTTCGCCATCGTCTCCAGCCGGTGTTGGATCAGGCCGTTTATCGTAACCCCCTCGTCCTCGGGGAGATCGATGTCCATCGTCCGGTTCAGGTCGTGCACGGAGGTGTCGCCGGTGGCGATCGCCTCGTCGTTCGAGATCCGCTTGATCAGGGATGTCGGCCGGTCGTATTCGTCCTCGATCTCCCCGACGATCTCCTCGATGATGTCCTCCAGGGTGACGATCCCCGCCATCCCCCCGAACTCATCGATGACGACCGCCATGTGCACCTTCTGCCGCTGGAACTCCCGGAGTAGGACGTTGATCGGCTGGGTCGTCGGCGCGTAGTAGGCCGGCCGGAGGAGGCCGCGAAGGGTCGTCTTCGGGTCGGCGAGATCGCAGGAGAGGAGGTCCTTCGCGTATAGGGTTCCGATCACGTTGTCCGGGACCCCCTCGTAGAC
>QMQL01000035.1 GCA_003650505.1 Candidatus Acetothermia bacterium
CAGACGAGGTGGGCCCGGCCGTACTCGCGCTGATCGGCTCGCTCTACCTGGCCCCCGAAATGGTAGACCAAGTAATGCATACCATAGCAGATCCCAAGCAGCGGTACGTCAAGCTCGAAGATCCGTGGATCGGGGCGCGGTCCCGCTGGATCGAAGACCGATGCAGGTCCTCCAGAGAGAATGATCGCCTTGGGTTGGTGATCCTCGATCTCCTTAACTGTACTGGTTCCGGGAAGGATCACTGAGTAGGCACGGAGCTCTCGGATCCGCCGGGCGATCAGCTGGGTGTACTGCGAACCGAAATCAAGAATAGCAACGCTCATCCGGTGTCTGCTGCCCCGTCACCGAAGACGATCTCCCCGCTTTTCGGGTCCATCCGGATCACCGAGACAAGGGTGACGATAGGCACGCCGTATCGAGCGAGCAATCGTCGCCCTTCTCCGAACTCTTTGGCGATGACAAATCCGAAGCCGACGAGGGCTGCTCCGCTTTCTCGCACGATATCGGCAAGGGCGGCACTGGTGCGTCCGCGATAGAGGAAGTCGTCTACAATGAGAACTCTCTCCTCTGCTCCCAGGTAGTCTTGGGAGACAGCGAGCTTTGTCTTCGTCCCTTTGGTGGGGGAAGGGATCGTCCGCAGCAGGGGCCGGTTCATTGTTATCGCCTCCCCTTTCTTGGCGTAAAGGGCGTGTACGCCCAGTCGCCGTGCCACTTCGTAGGCGACGATGTTGCCGGCAGCCTCGGCGGTCAATACACAGGTGACGCCATGTCCGGTGAACCTTTCTGCTAACTGCTTTCCAACCTCCTCAATAAATGCAGGTTCGATCCGGTGGTTAAGAAAGCCGTCCACCCTGAGGAACTCCAGGCTTATCACCGCCCCCTCTCGGTGGATCCAATCCTGAAGATTCATGGCAGCATCTCTCCTTGTTCGCAATACCGGGATCCCTTCCGCACGGTCTTATCGATGAAGGCAAAAGAGACCCCGGTCCGAACGGGCGTTATTGAACGTATCCCTTGCTCAACCCGCAACAGATACCCCTTCCGACTTACTTATCCATATAAAGAACATGATGCGCGAGCCCAGCTCCAGTGTCAATTCATCCCGGAACAGTGCCATCAGGACGAAGCATGCGGGTCAACCACCCGGTATATGCAACCCGAATGGCGTGATTCGCCGCCAGGGTGGTGATAAGCGCGATCGCCCTCGCCGCGATCATCGAAGGGCATGGCGGACGCCTGACGATCCAGGCGGAGAGCCCATTCACCACGGTCGCAACGCAGCTTGGAAACACTATGCTCAGCGACCTTGAGGATCGGGACCACAAAATCGCGCTTTCACTTGCAAGCGGCCGGCCCGACCGGTTGAATGTCTGTCACTTCACGATCTATCCGGGCGAGTCAGGTGGGCGACGTTCTCCGAGATGGCAGACGTATACATCGCCTGGGGAAAGGAGCATCCGGGGTCGATCCCTGATAAGCTAGTAAGATGGAAAACCTAATACTTCTGGGATTCGTTGGAAGCCTCGCCGCCGGTCTTGCGACCGGGGTGGGGGCCCTTCCCGTCCTCTTCGTCAAGAGGCCGTCCAAGCGCTACCTAGATCTGATGCTCGGGTTCGCCGCCGGGGTGATGCTCGCCGCGAGCGTCTTCAGCCTCCTCATCCCAGCGATCGACGAGGGAGGGGTCTGGACCGCCCTCGGCGGGCTCCTCCTCGGGGCGGCAAGCCTCCATCTGATCGATCGGTCCGTCCCTCACGAGCACTTCGTCCGCGGGCACGAGGGGCCGAGCTCACGGCTGCGGAAGATCTGGCTGTTCATCATCGCGATCACGATCCACAACTTCCCAGAGGGGCTCGCCGTCGGTATCGGGTTTGGAGGGGGGACGCTCGGCCCGGCGATCGCCCTCGCGGTCGGGATAGGGCTACAGAACATGCCGGAGGGGCTCGCCGTGGCGCTCCCCCTCGTCGGAGAGGGCTACTCCAGAGGCCGGGCTCTCCTGTACGCCACCCTGACCGGCCTCGTTGAACCGATAGGAGGGGTCCTCGGAGTCTCCCTCATGTTGGTCGCACGACCACTTTTACCGTGGGGTCTCGCCTTCGCCGCCGGGGCGATGATCTTCGTCATATCCGACGAGATCATCCCCGAGAGCCACCGGAGCGGCCACGAGCGGCTGGCGACGTTCGGGGTGATGATCGGCTTCTCGGTGATGATGCTCCTCGATGTTCTGCTCGGCTAATAATCAGCCAGCGTCCCTCATCGGGATCAGCTTATCCATCCCGCCGCATCCCCCGATATATCGAAACTCGGTCTTAGTGTAGAAGGGGCGCTCACACCGCTCTGTGAAACAGGAGCTCTCCGTGCTCACCCCATAGCGGGGGAGGTATTCTCCCCTCTCTTCAAGTGCACGCGCTACATAGTAATCCGGGCGTATGAAGTGGAGCCACTGGAGAACCGCCTTCTGAACCCGGTCAGCGGTGTATCCCTTCACTTGGATGAGATAGGCGGACAACCCCCATGCGCTCCGAGAGAGATTACATACACAGCAGCAGGTACTCATAGGAAATTCATCGCAGCACGGAGCAACGAGGGGGGAGAGGGCGTCTTCTCGTACCTTGACCTGGGCGGTGGAAAGATCGATGGCATTGTACCAGTCGATGAACTGCTGTGTGTTTCTAAACGATAGAGGAATCCGATAGTCCGTCGTCTCTCCCCGGTCAGGTACTATCGCCGCCCACAGCGTTCTACCCGACCGACCGACGTCGTAGGCGCACCTGGCTCTTCCTTACCACATCCTACTACAATCAGCAAACCACCCAGCACCAGAGGGACAAGAAAGAGGCTTTTGCGCACCATTCCTCCTTAGAAGCTCCATCGCAGCCGCATACCCCACCCCCCGTGGGGTGCTCCTATCCTACAGCATAAAACCAACCTTGTCGAGAGGGGAGGGATCCGTGCAGGTTGAGGGGGTACACATGATCGTTGCGTGCAACGTCGGCTGGGCCGACAATCATCTGCTATGAGGATTCTTCCCAGGAGACGAGGATGGACGATCAGTCCTCTAATAGCCGCCTTGTTCGCCGCCGGGCTGTTCGGGCTGAGCGCACCGTTGGCGAAGCTCTTACTGGGAACGATCGATCCTTTGCCGCTCGCCTCGCTCCTCTACCTCGGAGCCGGATTGGGCCTCGCCGGCTATATCCTTGTGGCTAGGATCTTCGTGAAGCGTCCGAGCGAGGAGGCGCGTCTTGAACGCGGGGATCTTCCCTGGCTTGCAGGGGCGACCCTCTCAGGGGGGGTGATCGCCCCGATACTCCTCCTCTACGGGCTGCAGACGACCCCGGCGGCGACGGCATCCCTCATTTTGACCTTCGAAATCGTCGCCACCGGGTTGATAGCCGCAACCGTGTTCGGCGAGTTCATCGGAAGATGGACCTGGGGCGCGATCCTCACGGTAAGCGGTGGAACCGTCCTCCTGACCCTTCGACCCGGTGCGAGTTGGGAGATATCGGCCGGAGCAGCCCTGATCGTCGCCGCCTGCGTCCTGTGGGGCCTCGACAACAACCTGACGCGGCACATCTCATTGAGGGACCCGAAGCGGATCGTCCTGATCAAGGGACTGGCAGCCGGTGGAGTCTCGCTGGCGCTGGCGCTAGGACTCCACAAACCGTTCCCTGAAGGCTCAGGGATCCTCCTCGGCCTCCTTCTCGGGAGCCTGAGCTACGGGATCAGCATCGCCCTGTTCGTCCGAGCCTTGAGGGGCCTGGGGGCGGCTCGCACCGGAGCACTGTTCGGGACGGCCCCGTTCATCGGTGCTGCGGTCTCGTTTGCCCTCTTCCGGGAGCTTCCCCCCGTAACCTTCTTCATATCCCTCCCCCTTCTCGCGATCGGGGCAGGGATCCTGTTCCGCGAACCTCACGCGCACGTGCATTCCCATCTGCCGCTGACGCATACCCACGCCCATACTCACACAGACGGCCATCATGCCCACCCCCACCGGGATCCGATCACGCGCCATTCGCACCGCCATACCCACACAGACCTCAGGCACAGCCATCCGCACCGGCCGGATACCCATCACCGCCACAGGCACACCCCCGCCGGAGGGGACGGATCCCAAGATCCTGAAGCTTGAAACAGCCGTAGAACCCTCTAGAAGTGCTTCAGGTACTTGAGGGTCTCGAGCATCTCCTCGACCTTCTCTTCTCCCTTCCCCTCCTCGATCGCCTCGCGGACGCAGTGCTTCATATGAGCATCGGAGAGGGCGTAAGCAATCTTGGAGAGGGATGCCTGCACCGCTGCGATCTGCTTCAGGATGTCGGTGCAGTACTCCTCTCCCTCCACCATCCTCTCCACCGCGGAGAGGTGACCGACCGCTGTTCGGAGCCGCTGGAGGATCGTCTCCTTCAGCTTCGGCTCAAACCCAAGGCTCCCTTTTTTCATCGTGTGAATCTCCTTTTACCCCAGGTGGGGTGGGGTAACAATACCGGTTTCATTCCAACTTGTCAATCGCCGAAGGACTGAGTTGACATGCTTCCCAAAGTGTGTTATTGTTTCGGTAGCCCACCCGGGGTGGGGTGGGCTAACAGGAGCCGATATGCGCGTATACGGGATGATGGAATACGGTGACTGGATGTTCCTCTGGTGGATCGGGGGTCTATTCCTCCTCGGCGCTGTGATCTACACCGCGGTCCGCCTCGGATCAAGGGGCCCGCGCCGGGAGGACTGCTACCACGATCCTTACGCCTGCGACCGTCGGAGGGACGAGGACCGCTACCACCGGAACGACGATCGATATAGGGGTGATGACCGGTGAATGAGCACGCAGGGCACGACCATGGTGGGCACGATCCCCACGCCGGCCACGATCATCATGAAATGATGGAGAAGGACTTCCGGAGGAGGTTCTTCTTCGTGGCGACCATCACCCTCCCCGTTCTCGCCCTCTCCCCGACGGTCCAGGGGTGGCTCGGGTTCAGCGCGACCTTCCCCGGCGCACATTACCTTCTCTTCCTCCTGGCGACCCTGATCACGGTCTACGGAACCTGGCCGTTCTACAAGGAAGCGGTGAAGGCGCTGAAGCGGCGGGTCCTCGATATGTCGGTCCTGGTGAGCATCGCCGTCTCAGCCGGGTATCTCTTCTCGGTCGGGGCGACGTTCGCCTTCCAGGCGGTCGACTTCTACTGGGAGATCTCGACCCTGGTCGCGGTCCTCCTCCTCGGCCACTGGCTGGAGATGCGGGCGGTGCGGGGGACGACGGGGGCGCTCCGCGAGCTCCTGAAGCTGATCCCGCAGACAGCCCATCGACTGAACGGCGATGCGGTCGAGGACGTCCCAACGGAGGCCCTCTCCGTCGGCGATCTCATCCTGGTCAGGCCGGGGGAGCAGCTCCCGGTCGACGGTGAGGTGGTCGAGGGGGAGAGCTCGCTGAACGAAGCGATGGTCACCGGCGAGTCGAAACCGGTCGATAAGCGAGCGGGCGATACGGTGATCGGCGGAACGATAAACGGCGAAGGGGCGCTCAAAGTGCGGGCGACGAAGGTCGGTGAGGATACGGCGTTGGCGCAGATTGTGCGCTTGGTCCGGGAGGCACAGGACTCGAAACCACCGGTTCAGCGGCTCGCCGACCGGGCGGCCCACTGGCTGACGATCATCGCTGTCGGGGTGGGGTTGGCGACGTTCCTGTTCTGGTTTTTCCTTGGGAATCAGCCGTTCGTCTTCGCCCTTACGCTGGCGATCACCGTACTCGTCATCGCCTGTCCACACGCCCTCGGCCTCGCCATCCCGGTGGTGACGACGATCTCTACCACCCTGGGGGCGAAACACGGGATGCTGGTCAGGAACGCCCACGCCGTTGAGACGGCCCGGAGGATCACGACTGTGATCTTCGACAAGACCGGCACCCTCACGCGGGGTGAGTTCGGGGTGACCGAGGTGATCTCATTTTCGGACAAGAAGGAGGATGAGATCCTCTCGCGGGTCGCCGCGATCGAGCGCTCCTCTGAACACACGAGCGCCCAAGGGATCGTCCGCTCGGCCGAAGAGCAGGGGATCGACCTCCCTCACGTCGCCGGTGTGCAGGCCCTACCCGGAAAAGGGGTACGGGGAGAGATCGCTGGAGCGCAGATCCACGTGGGGAACCGCGCCCTGATGGAGGAGATAGGGGGAGCGATCCCGGACGATCCCCGCCTCTCGCAGCTGGAAGGGGAAGGGAAGACGGTTGTCTTCGCTGCGGAGAAAGGAACGGTCATCGGCGCGGTCGCACTCGCCGACCTGATCCGCGAGGAATCGAGGGAGGCGGTGGCGGCCCTGAAGGAGAGCGGGATCCAGGTCGCTATCCTCACCGGCGATTCCAAGCCGGTCGCCGACTGGGTGGGACGCGAACTCAGCCTAGACCTCGTATTTGCCGAAGTAAAACCCGAAGAGAAGTCAATGAAGGTGAAGGAACTCCAGCAGAAAGGAGAGGTCGTCGCCATGGTGGGGGACGGGATCAACGATGCCCCCGCCCTGGTGCAGGCCGACGTGGGAATCGCCATCGGTGCGGGGACGAACGTGGCGATCGAGTCGGCGGACGTCGACCTGGTTAAGGACGACCCGCGCGACGTCGCCCGCCTCATCCGCCTCTCCCGCGCGACGATGCGGAAGATGCGACAGAACCTGGTCTGGGCGACCGGGTACAACGCGGTCGCCATCCCGGCCGCTGCCGGGGTCTTCCAGCCGTTCGGGTTCGTCCTCGAGCCGCAGTGGGGGGCGCTGATCATGGCCGCAAGCACGATCATCGTGGCGGTGAACGCGATCTCCCTCCGGCGGGTCCGCCTCACCGCTCCCGCTCGCAACGGCGAGTGATATCCATGAAAGGAGATGAATCATGGAAAAGACCGATTATGCGTTCCGAACCGTCGTCGATCTCCCCTACGAAGAGGCATTGAGGCTGATCAAGGAGGGGCTCAACCGGGAAGGGTTCGGCGTCCTCACCGAGGTCGACGTCAAGAAGGTGTTGGGTGAGAAACTGGACGTTCAGTTTCGACAGTACTCGATCATCGGAGCGTGCAACCCGCCCCTATCGCACCGGGCATTCACAAAGGACATCGACGCAGGGCTCGTCCTGCCGTGCAACGTGACCGTCTACGAGGATGATGATCGAAGCGTGGTTACGATCGCCGATCCGGTTGTGATGATAGCAGTCCTCCGCAACCCGAACCTCGATGAGGTGGCGCGCGAAGCACGGGAGAAGCTGAAGCGGGTCATCGAGCAGCTGGAGGGGGAAAGTCCGGCCTGACCCTTATTAATTCACCGTTCGAAAGGGATTGAAGGGAGGCGCTTCCTTTAGTATGATACAAATATAAGCAAATGTTTATCGATAAGGGGTTCACCACTATGAACGACCGGTCGCAGGAGGAACGGAGGATAAAGCTGAAAGGGGTGACGTGCGCCTCGTGCGCCCTCGACCTGGAGGCGGCCCTCCACCGGGAGGGGTACGAGTCCGCGTCGATCAGCTTCGCCACCGGTGAGCTCGTCCTCCGGGGGGATCTCAAGCGGGCGAAGCAGGTGATCAAGCGGGTCGA
>QMQL01000036.1 GCA_003650505.1 Candidatus Acetothermia bacterium
ATACTGAAGCGCGCATCCCTACGAGGAGCTCCGAATGGATGAGAAGCGAGCGGCCCGCTATGCCAGGGTCTACAATCAGTTGAGGTCCCTGATCGAGGGGAGATCGCCGAACCTCCTGGCAGCGATGGCCACGATCGCAGCGGTACTTCACGCGAAGATGCCGCATCACTCCTGGACCGGGTTCTACTTCGTAGCCCCCGACGGCGAGCTCCACGTCGGGCCGTACCAGGGGCCGGTCGCCTGCCAGACGCTGAAGGGGAAGGGGGTCTGCCTCGCCGCTGCCCGGAGTGGAGAGCCGATCGTCGTGCCGGACGTGGGGGAGTTCCCCGGGCACATCCCGTGCGATCCGCGGACGAGAAGCGAGATCGTCATCCCGATCATGAAGGAAGGTAAACCGGTCGTCGTCCTCGACATCGACTCAACCGAGCTCGCTGCGTTCAGCGAGGAGGATGTCGCCCCGCTGGTCCGGATCTCCTCCCTCCTCGCGCCGTACCTGTAGACGGGAAAAAAGAGAGCCGGCCGGGATGGCCGGCTCGGACCCGGCTCGATCAGTCCTCGGCCTCGTCGATCGCTTCTTCGATCTCCGTAGCCAGATCCTCCAGCCGGTCGGAGAGATCGTCGATCTCCTCCTGCAGGCGGGACAGCTGCTCGACGAGGGGCCGAAGCTTCTCGATCAGGTCCTTCTTCGAGACAAACGCCATATCTCCCTCCTTGCTCGATTTGATCAAGCCCGATTCTATTCGTTCCAGGCGGGAAGGCAAACCGATGCGGGAAGGGGGGCTCGATGATAAACTACTCCGGATGGATCGGAATATGAACCGAGACCGGCGGCTCGTTGCTATTGTGCATGGGATCGTCCAGGGGGTCTTCTTCCGCTACAACACGCGCCTCGAGGCGAGCAGACTCGGGCTGAAGGGGACGGTCCGGAACCTCCCCGACGGCTCGGTCGAGGTGATCGCCGAGGGGCCGGCCGACCGGCTGGAGGGGCTCCTCGCCTTCCTCCGCCGTGGGCCGGAGGCGGCGGTGGTGGAGCGGGTCGATACCTCATGGGAGGAGGCGACCGGCGCCTACACCGACTTCAGGATCGTCTACTAGGGATCGATTGACCGGTTTTTGTCGATCAGGTACCATCCTAGACTAGGATGAGACTGCCACGCGTCGGAGAAAAAGCGGGATTTCAAATCTCCAAGAAGCTGAAGCCTTGCGGCGACCAGCCGAAGGCGATCGACGAGCTGACCGCCGGGCTCGAGGACGGCCTACGGTTCCAGACCCTCCTCGGAGCGACCGGGACGGGGAAGAGCCTGGATGCCGATGAGCCCCTGTTCGTCTACGATGCTGGCGGCTACTACCTGGAGCCGATCGGAAAATTCGTAACCCGCTACCTGAAGCAGGCGAAGCACCGGTTTGTCACTCCGGATGGAACTGAGGTAGGGATCACTTCCGACCTCAAACTGCGTGCTTTCAGCTTCGACCCCAGAACAGGGGAAGCCCGCCTCAAACCGATCGTCTCCGTGAGCCGCCACCGCGCCCCCGACCGCATGTACCTCGTCCGCGCCGCCTGCGGGCGCGAGGTGTTGACCACCTCGGATCACAACTTCTTCGTCCTCCGAAACGGGGAGATAAGACTGGTTAAGACGACTGAACTCGCACAGACCGATCGCCTGCCGATCCCCCTCTCCATCCCCGATCCCCCTCCCTTGAAAGAGCTCCATCTGGAGGAGTTCCTCCCCGCGGACATAAGTGTGAGAGCGGAAGGGTTCTTCTCCGCTCTCGTCTCGACGTACGATCGTGACAGGGCATTGAACCTCCTTGCCGAGCACTACTCGGACCAGAGAGCGAAGCTATGGTCGATCCTGAACGGGAAAAAGGGCGGAGTCCCTCTCGGCAAGTTCGTCTCCATCTGCAAACGGCTCCCCCCCGATTGGGTGGAAACCCATGTGAAGGACGTACGTCTCCAGATGAGTCCGAGCCATTCCCTCCCGCTTCGGCTCAAGCTGAACTCGCACGTCCTCCGGCTCTTCGGGCATTACCTAGCCGAAGGGCACTCCGAAGACCGCTACCTCCTCATCTCCTCACACGCGGAGACGGTGCGGAACGACGTGTTTAAGTCACTCGAGTTCCTCAGCCTCCCATTCCTAACCAGGCCCAACACGGACATTCAAGTCTCATCCCGAATCATGGCCGCCTTACTCGGTTCTCTCATGGGAAGAAAAGCGGCGGAGAAACGCCTCCCTCCGTTCTGGCCCTCCCTCGCGAACGAACAGCTCGGCGAGCTCCTCCGAGCGTACTTCGAAGGGAATGGAGGAGTGGAGAGGGATGGCGTAGCCTGCTCGACAGCGAGCCATCAGTTGGCTTCCGACCTCCTCTATGCGTTGCTCCGGTTGGGAATATGGGCCCGCCTTAAGAGGAAAGAAGTAAATGACAGGCCCTATTGGGTCCTGACCGTAACGGGGAACGACAACCTCGCGATGTTCCAGGATCGGATCGGGTTCATGAGCCGTCGGAAGCAGGAACCCCTCTGCAAACTCACCCGGAAAGCTTTCAATACCAATGTGGACACGATCCCTATCACCGGTGAATTCTTGCGCAAGCTTCGAACGCGCGCCGGTCTCTACCAGTTCCAGGTCGCTGAAGCGAGCGGGAGGTCTCGTTCGACAATCGGGCTCTACGAGAACAACGAACGTCACCCCAGCCGAAGCGCCGCACGTGGGATCCTGAACCTTGCACAGGCGATCGAAGATGAAGAGGGAGTGTCGACCCTCACCCAGCTCCTCGGGGTGCGTTGGACCAAAGTGAAAGAGGTGAAAGAGGTCCCTTACCACCGCCCCTACGTCTACGATATCAGCGTCCAGGACGATGAGAACTTCTTGGCCGGGCGCGGGGGAATGTTCGTCCACAATACGTTCACCATCGCCCACGTGATCCAGAACGTCCAGCGTCCGACCCTCGTCATCGCCCACAACAAGACCCTGACCGCCCAGCTCTGCAACGAGTTCCGCGAGCTCTTCCCGGATAACGCCGTCCACTACTTCGTCTCCTACTACGACTACTACCAGCCGGAGGCGTACCTCCCCCAGACCGACACCTATATCGAGAAGGACTCCTCGATAAACGACGAGATCGACCGGCTCCGCCATGCGGCGACTTCGGCCCTGTTCGAACGGCGCGACGTGATCATCGTCGCCTCCGTCTCCTGTATATACGGCCTCGGCTCGCCGGCCTCCTACTACGACATGTCGATCACCCTGAGGAAGGGAGAGGAGTGGGACCGCGACGAGGTGATGCGATCGATGGTCGCCCTTCAGTATGCGCGTAACGAGATCGGGTTCGAGCGGGGGACGTTCCGCGCCCGGGGGGACACCCTGGAGATCATCCCGGCCTACGAGGAGCGGGTGGTGAGGATCGAGTTCTTCGGAGACGAGATCGATCGGATAACGATCGCCGATCCGATCACCGGACACCCAATTCATCAGGAGGATGAGATAACGATCTACCCGGCGAGCCACTTCATCACCCCCGAGGAGCAGCGGAAGCGGGCGATCGAGGCGATCGAGGCCGAGCTCGAGGAGCGGCTCGAACAGCTCCGGCACGAAGGGAGGCTCCTCGAGGCGCAGCGGCTCGAACAGAGGACCCGGTACGACATCGAGATGCTTCAGGAGATGGGATACTGCACCGGGATCGAGAACTACTCCCGCCACCTCGACGGGAGGAAGGAGGGACAGCCGCCATCGGTGTTGATCGACTACTTCCCGAGCGACTTCCTCCTCGTAGTCGACGAGTCGCACCAGACGATCCCCCAGATCCGCGGGATGTACCACGGGGATCGCTCGCGGAAGGAGACCCTCGTCGAATACGGTTTCCGCCTCCCATCGGCACTCGACAACCGGCCGCTGACCTTCGAGGAGTTCGAAGGGCGGATCAACCAGGTGATCTTCACCTCGGCCACCCCGGGACCGTACGAGATGAGCCACTCGCAGAAGGTCGTCGAGCAGATCATCAGGCCGACCGGCCTCGTCGATCCTGAACTCGAGGTGCGGCCGGTGAAGGGGCAGGTCGACCACCTGATCGGTGAGATAAGGGAGGCGGTCGAGCGGAACGACCGCGTCCTCGTCACCACCCTGACCAAGCGGATGGCCGAGGACCTGACCGAGTACCTCGTCGATCTCGGGATCAGGGCGAGGTATCTCCACTCCGAGATCGACACCCTCGACCGCGTCGACATCCTCCGCGACCTCCGGCTCGGGAAGTTCGACGTCCTCGTCGGGATCAACCTCCTCCGCGAGGGGCTCGACCTCCCCGAGGTCGCCCTCGTCGCCGTCCTCGACGCGGACAAGGAGGGGTTCCTCCGATCCGGGACCTCGCTGATCCAGACGATCGGGCGGGCGGCACGGAACGTCCGGGGGAAGGTTGTCCTCTACGCCGACACGATCACCGACTCGATCAAGCACGCCGTCGACGAAACGAACCGGCGCCGGGCGATCCAGATCGCCTACAACAAGGAGCACGGGATAACGCCGACGACGATCGAGCGGGAGGTGGCCGACTTCACGCGCTCGCTCAGGTCGACGGGGGAGGGGGAGAAGTGGAGGCCGCCGGTACGGAGGCCGAAGAGGGGGGAGGACCTGGTGGCGACGATAAAGGAGCTCGAGGATGAGATGCTGAAGGCGGCCGATCGGCTCGAGTTCGAGCTCGCTGCGAGCATCCGCGACGAGATGAGGAGGCTGAAGAGGAGGCTATGAGCGGGGTCATCCACGTAAAAGGTGCGCGGGAGCACAACCTGAAGAACATCGACGTCACCCTCCCGCGGGAGAAGCTGATCGTGATCACCGGGATCTCCGGGTCAGGGAAGAGCTCGCTTGCGTTCGACACGATCTACGCCGAAGGGCAGCGCCGCTACGTCGAGTCCCTCTCCGCCTACGCCCGCCAGTTCCTCGGGAGGCTGGAGAAGCCGGACGTCGACCTGATCGAGGGGCTATCCCCGGCGATATCGATCGACCAGAAGACGAGATCCCACAACCCGCGCTCGACCGTCGGAACGGTGACCGAGATCTACGACTACCTCCGCCTCCTCTACGCCCGGATCGGGCATCCCCACTGCCCGAAGTGCGGTGAGCCGATCAGCCAGCAGACCTCCCAGCAGGTCATCGACGCGGTGATGGAACTCCCGGAGGGGGTGCGGATCCAGATCCTCGCCCCACTCGTTCGGGGGAGGAAGGGGGAGTACAAGAAGACGTTCGAGGAGATCCGGCAGGAGGGGTTCACCCGCGTCCGGGTAGACGGGGTGACCAGGACCCTATACGAGGAGATCGAGCTTGTCCGGCAGCAGAAGCACACGATCGAGATCGTCGTCGATCGGGTCGCTGTCTCGCCGGAGAAGCGGGGACGGATCGCCGACTCGATCGAGACCGCGCTGAAGCACGGTGGCGGGCTCGTCGGGATCCTGACCGAGGACGGACAGGAGCGGCTCTACAGCGAGCACTACGCCTGCCTGAAGTGCGGGATCAGCTACGAGGAGCTCTCCCCGCGGATGTTCTCGTTCAACAACCCGTACGGCGCATGCCCTGAGTGCAGCGGTCTGGGAGAGCGGAAGGAGGTCGATCCCGAGCTCGTGATCGACCCCGATCGCGGCCTCCTCGACGGCGGGCTGATCCCGTACGCCAACACGAAGTCCCGCTGGATCGAAGGGCAGATGATCGGGCTGGCGAAGGCGCTTCGGATCGATCCGCACAGGCCCCTCGGCAAGATCCCGAAGGAGAAGCTCGACGTCATCCTCTATGGGACCGGAACGCGGCCGATCACATTCGAGTACCGCTCGACATCCGGCCATGCCCGGACGATCAAACGGCCGTTCCGTGGGATCATCCCCTACATCGAGAGGGCCTATCGGGAGACGACATCCCAGGATTGGCGGGACGAGCTCGAGCAGTTCATGGCGACCCTCCCCTGCCCGGTCTGCGGGGGGGCACGGCTGAAGCCCGAGCCGCTCGCGGTGACGATCGACGGGCTGAACATCCACGAGGTGACCTCCCTCTCGATAAGGAGCGCCCTTACCTTCTTCGAGAACCTGAAGCTGACCGAACGGGAGGAGGCGATCGCACATCAGATTCTGAAGGAGATCAAGGCGCGGCTCGGGTTCATGGTCGCGGTCGGCCTCGACTACCTGACCCTCGATCGGAGGGCAGGGACCCTCGCCGGCGGGGAGGCGCAGCGGATCAGGCTCGCCACCCAGATCGGAAGCCAACTGACCGGCGTCCTCTACGTCCTCGATGAACCGTCGATCGGCCTCCATCAGCGGGACAATCGCCGCCTCCTTGCGACGCTAAAAGGGCTCCGCGACCTCGGGAACACGGTGATCGTCGTCGAGCACGATGAGGAGACGATGCGGGAGAGCGACTTCATCCTCGACCTCGGCCCGGGGGCCGGGGCGCACGGCGGGGAGGTCGTCGCCGCCGGACCGCCGGAGGAGATCGCGGCGCACGACGAATCGATAACCGGACGCTACCTCGCCGGGAGGTTCAAGATCCCCGTCCCAAAGAAAAGGCGGAAGGGGAACGGGAAATCGATCAGGGTGATCGGGGCGGAGGAGCACAACCTGCGGGAAATAGACGTCGAGTTCCCCCTCGGGAGGTTCATCTGCGTCACCGGGGTCTCAGGATCGGGGAAGAGCACCCTCGTGGAGGACGTACTCTACCGGGGGGTCGCCCACCGCCTCCACCTCGCGGCCCGTCGGCCGGGGAGGCACAAGGAGATCCTCGGGGTGGAGAACATCGACAAGGTGATCGAGATCGATCAGTCCCCGATCGGAAGGACCCCGCGCTCGAACCCGGCGACCTACACCAAGGTCTTCGACGACATCCGCGCCCTGTTCGCCAGGACACCGGACGCCAAGCTCCGCGGCTACACGGCCGGGAGGTTCAGCTTCAACGTCAAGGGAGGACGGTGCGAGGCCTGCCAGGGGCAGGGGGTGGAGAGGATCGAGATGCACTTCCTCCCCGACGTGTACGTACCGTGCGACGTGTGCCACGGGAGCCGCTACAACCGGGAGACCCTCCAGGTCCGCTACAAGGGGAGGTCGATCGCCGACGTCCTCTCGATGTCGGTAGAGGAGGCGCTCGACTTCTTCGAGAACGTCCCGCGGATCCGGAGGAGGCTTCAGACCCTCTACGACGTCGGCCTCTCCTACATCGAGCTCGGCCAGCCGGCGACCGAGCTGTCAGGGGGTGAGGCGCAGCGGATCAAGCTGGCGAAGGAGCTGTCGAAGCGGGCGACCGGGAAGACCCTGTACATCCTCGACGAGCCGACGACCGGGCTGCACGCGGCCGACGTGGAGAAGCTATTGAACGTCCTCCACCGGCTCGTCGACGCGGGGAACACGGTCGTCGTCATCGAGCACAACATGGACGTGATCAAGACGGCTGACTGGCTGATCGACCGAGCGAACTGCCGAATCCTCTATTCCCCGGTGCAGGTGCCTCCGCTGATCGGACAAGAGCCGATCGCGGTCCCGACCCCTCCGCCCTCGTCGACGACCGTCAGAGTGACCATATACG
>QMQL01000037.1 GCA_003650505.1 Candidatus Acetothermia bacterium
AGCTTCGGCCGCTCGGCGATAACCGTGGCATCGACGTTAACCGGGGAATACCCGTTCTCAGCGAGGAGGAAGACAACCCTCCTAAGGAGTAGGATGCTCGATATCCCCCGGTAGGCCTCATCAGAATCGGGGAAGTGGACCCCGATATCGCCGAGCCCTGCACCGCCGAGAAGGGCATCGCAGATCGCGTGTGTCAATACATCGGCGTCGGAATGGCCGAGAAGTCCGGGAGCATCGGGGATCTCGAGCCCGCCGAGGATGAGGGGGCGACCCTCTGCGAAGCGATGGAAGTCGATACCCAGCCCGACCCGCCGCTCAGTCATCGCGTTCTCCTTCCTCCAACCCTCTGACGATGGCGATAGCAAGGGAACGGGCGAAACCCCGCCGCATCAGGAAGTCAGCCGTCCGCCGCGCCCGCCGCGCAGGTTCCAGGCCCTTCAGCCTGGCGTAGCGCCCGGAGGCGAGCCGGAGGGCCACCTCCCGCTCCCGGATCGGTGGGTAGGCCTCGTCCAACAACGGCTCGAACACCTCCCGCTCAACCCCCTTCTCGATGAGCTCGGTAGCTATCGCGCGACGCGATGCCGGCCGGTGGAGGAGCCTGTCCTCGATCCACAGTTTGGCGAACACCCGGTCGTCGAGAAGCCCCGCCTCCTTCGCCCGCCGGATCGTCTCCTCGACCTGATCGGCGGAGAACCCCTGCCGGGCGAGGCGGTGGCGCACCTCGGCTACGCTCCGCGGCCGGTAGCGGAGGAGGCGGAACAGGTATGCCAATGGATCAGCCGGCGTCTTCCCCCTCCTGAGCCTCCGGCTCGGGGAGGCCGACCTTCTCCCGGATCGCCGCCTCCAGCTTCGCGGTGAGCTCCGGGTCATCATCGAGGGCCTGGGCGCTGTTCCCGATCCCCTGGCCGAGGCGGGTATCGCCGAACGAGTACCAGGAGCCGCTCCGGGTGACGAGGCCGACCTGTTCGGCCGTGTTTATCAGGTCGCGGGAGCGGACGATCCCCCTCCCGTAGATCACGTCGAACGTCGCCTCCTTGAACGGGGGGGCGACCTTGTTCTTTACCACGCGGACGGTGACGTGCGTCCCGACCCGTTCCGAACCCTCTTCTATCCTACCGGAATTCCATAGCTGCAGCCGGAGCGAAGCGTAGAACTTCAGTGCCCAGCCTCCGGCGGTCGTCGTCGTCGGCCCGAATCGGGACGCCCCGATCGCCGAGCGGATCTGGTTGGTGAACACGACGATCGTCTTCGACTGGGATATCGCACCGGAGAGCTTCCGCATCGCCTGGCTCATCAGCCGCGCCTGTAGCCCGACCTGGGCGTCCCCCATCTGACCCTCGATCTCGGCCGTCGGGACGAGGGCGGCGACCGAGTCGATGACGATAATGTCGACCGCTCCGCTCCGGGTCAGCTGTTCGGTGATCTCGAGCGCCTGCTCCCCTGAGCTCGGCTGGGAGATCAGGATGTGGTCGAGATCGACCCCGAGCGCGCGGCTGTAGGTAGGATCGAGGGCGTGCTCGGCGTCGATGAACGCCGCCGTCCCCTCCCGCTTCTGCACCTCGGCGATCATGTGAAGTGCGAGGGTCGTCTTTCCGCTCGACTCCGCGCCGAAGATCTCGACAATCCTCCCGCGGGGGATCCCTCCGACCCCGAGCGCGATGTCGAGGGCGAGCGACCCGCTCGGGACCGTCTCCACCTGGAGGACCTGCGCCCCGTCCCCCAGCCACATTATCGAACCCTCGCCGTACGCCTTCTTTATCTGTTTGAGGGTGCTCTCCAAGACCTCTCGCTTACCCATCTTTCGCCCCCTGCATCCATTCTTTCTGCAATTCTAGGACAAACGCGACCTTCATTCAAAGCCGCTTGCCCCCTTTATCCTCTGAGTTTCGGCCATAAACCACTCGGCTTCCTCCTTTCTCACCCCCTTCAGAAGGAGCGTCCCATCCGACGTCCGGACCCGGAGCCTCCCCCGCCTGTAGTCGAGCCTGATCTTCCCGATCGGATGCTCGCGCGCGATCCCGAACCCGTCCCAGGACGGCCGGAGAAGCCGCTCGGCAAGGGCAGCCATCCCCCGGAGGAGGAGCGCCGTCACCGCCCCCTCCTCATCCGGTCGGACGCGGCGGAGCTCCTCCAGGGCATCCCTCACCCCGCCGTGGGCGTCCTTGGCGAACTCGGCGACCAAGGTTCCGTCCTCGGTCAGGACGAGGGTCACGCGATCGCGACCGTCCGAGATACGAGCGGCCTCCTTCAGCCACATCACCTCGAATATCGGCTCCGAGCCGATCCCGTACAGGATCCTCTCCCCTAAGGAGAGATAGTCGAGCCCCGCCGGGAGTCGCGCCGCCTTCCTCACCCCTTCGCTTACGAGGATCTGACCTCCCTTGGCGAGGTCGGAGAGCCGCTGGGCGAGGTTGACGGAATGTCCGATGAAATCGAGGTCGCTCATGACGGGAAGTCCACATGAGACCCCGATCCCAACATCTATCGGCTCGTCCGGTTCCTCCCTGTTCTGCTCCCTGATCGCCCGTTGGATCGCCACCCCCGCCTTGATCGCGCCGAGCGGATCCTCGAACGCAGCCATGATCCCGTCGCCGAGTGACTTTATCACGATCCCGTACTCGTCGATCCTCTCCCGGAGGATCCCTTCATGGAGGCGGGCGAGCCGATAGGCGGCCCTATCCCCCTCCCGCTTGGTGTATGTGGCGAAACCGCGGATGTCGCTGAACAGGAGGCCGATCTCCTCACCGGCCTCGATATGGGCGCGGAGCATCTGGCGTATCCTCAAGGTCCGGCTCCAAGACACAGGGAGACCTCCCGCTTGGAAAAGGGGATAAGCGTATTATATCATCGCCTCCGGCCCGAGTGAGGCGAAAGGAGCGACTAGATGGAAGAGAAGAAGCTCATCTCCCTGTTGCAGAGGACCCCGATATTCGCGAAGACGAGCGAGGCGAGCCTCGAGGCGATGTTGAAGTCGGCCGTACAGAAGAGCGTGAAGGCCGGGACGAAGCTCGTCGAGAAGGGGCAGAGCGGCGTCGGCTTCTACTTGATACTCGAAGGGGAGGCCGAGGTATCGGCGGACGGGAAGAAGCTCGCCGAGCTCCGGCTCGGCGACTTCTTCGGCGAGTTGAGCGTGATCGACGGAGCCCCGCGGACGGCGGATGTCGTCGCCAAGACGGATGTCACGTGTCTCGTCATCACGCAGTGGGCGATGCGGAGCCTGATCTCATCCCATCCGGAGATCGCCCTCAGCATGCTCGAGGAGCTGTGCAAGCGGCTACGCGCGACGAACAAGGACCTCCCCCACGGCTGAACCGGTGAACGGACGGATCCCTATCGTCTGCCTCGGGTCGGGGGCGGCCTTGAACGACGGTCGCGGCTGGAACTCGCTCTTGATCGACGGCCGGATCCTCCTCGACCTCTCGCCGAGCGCCATCACCCAGATCCACCGGCTCGGGATCGACCCGCGCACGATAGAGGTGATATTCATCAGCCACCTCCACGCCGATCACCTGTTCGGGATCCCGTTCCTCTTCCTCGAGTACCGGATCCGTTACGAGCGGAGCTCCCCGCTTCATATCGTCGGCCCGGCCGGGCTCCCGGAGAGGATCGAGTCCCTCTGCACCCTCGCCTGGCCGGAGCTGGATCGGGGAGGGCTCGGCACGCGGATCGAGCCGGTCTACACCATTGTCCGGGAGGAGGGGGAGTACGAGGCAGCGGGGCTGAAGTTCACCGCAATCCCGATGGAACACTTCGGCCTTTCCGCCTTCGGGTATCGCTTCACCCACAAGGGGAAGACCTTCGCCTACACCGGTGACACGGGGGAGGGGGAATCGGCAGGCCAGCTTCTCGAGGGCGTCGACGTGGCGATAGTCGAGCTGACCCACCCCGGGCCGGTCGACGATCCCGGCCATCTCGATGTGGAGGGGGTCAGCCGGTTGACGAAGGAGCTGGTCGGTAGGGGCGCGACCGTACTCGCCACCCACATGAGCGAGACGCCTCCTCCGATCGAAGGGATCACGCTCTGTGAGGACGGGAAGACCTACTGGGTCTAGCCCTCGTAGCAGCTCCGGCAACGCGCCTCGTACGTCCCCAGCCCGCCGACTTGGATCACCGGCCCGTCCTTCGGAGCCGGACGTCCGTCGATCAGCCGTTGGGAACGGGTGGCGACCCCGCCGCACTTGACACAGACCGCCTGGAGCTTGTCAACCCGGTCGGCCAGCGCCATCAGGGTCGGCATCGGACCGAACGGCTCACCGGCAAAGGTGAGATCGAGTCCGGCGACGATCACCCTTTTGCCGCGGGCGACGAGGGTCTCGCACAAAGACGGTAGCTTATCCGAGAAGAAGTTCCCCTCGTCGAAGGCGACAACCGCCGCCCCCGCGAGGCTCTCCGCGCCGACGAGCCGTTCGAGCTCCTCGACAGTTTCCATCCCAGGAGAGAGGAGGTGAGCGGAGAATTCGCGGCCGTAGTGGGTGACGACCGATGTCGTGCTGTAGCGGTCGTCGATCGTCGGCTTGAACAGGAGGAGCTTCCCTTTGGCGATCCTCACCCGTTCGAGCCGGCGGATCAGCTCCTCCGTCTTCCCGGAGAACATGCAGCCGGTGATCACCTCGAGCTGTGGAATCATCGTCTGCATCTGATCCTCCCGCAAGATCGCGGGACCCCCCCTCAAAAAGCGATAACTGCGGTCCCGAGGGGATTCGAACCCCTGTCGCCGGGATGAGAGCCCGATATCCTAGGCCACTAGACGACGGGACCGATGATATGCAAATTATGGCCTAAGCCGCCCTCCCCATCAAGCGAGGGATCACTCGGCCTTCCCCTTGCTCCGCTCCTCGATCTTCGGCTTTGCCGCGGTGAGGGCATCGAGCAGCTCGTCGTACAGCTCGACCGGGATCGCGATCCCCTTCCGCGTCGGCTTCCACTCCCCTTCATCGGTCTCGTAGAAGTTCCGGATGTCGAGGTAATCGCGGTCGCGGAACCGCGAGAGGCGGACGTGGATCCGGCCGCCCGCCCCCTTGTCTATCACCTTGATCAGCTCTTCGTCGGTCGGTTGAACATTCTCTGCCATCATCCCTCCTTCACTTGGAATATCTTACCTGCCCTGGCGAAATGTGCCAAAGGCATACCGGCCCCTGTTCAGCCTCCCGCAACTGCCGCCTTTCCGTGGTTCCCCTCTCCACTTGCGTAACCCGGTTGGGTGTGCTAAACTGAAAAAAGGTAGGTCGACTAGGCGAGGCGGACTCCTCCCATATAAGCGGTGCCTAGGCGGATAGCCCCTGATAGTAGGCATCGCCGCTGGGGTGCTTGCCGGCGGCCGTACCGCGTGGATCCGCCCATACTATCTCTCAAGGGGGAAGATGCCTCCGGTGGCCACCCCCCTCACACGTAATCAGGGAATTCGACGATCGGGGATCAGGGGCACCGCCGATGCGCAACCGAACGAGGGCCGGTCCGAGGCTTTTTGAGGGATGCCGGACAGAACGGGGGGGCTCCCGCACTTCGAAAAAGACGAAAGGAGGGACGTGCAACCATGGACCGAATCAAGATCGCTATCGTCGGGGTGGGAAACTGCGCTAGTGCATTGATCCAGGGGATTCACTACTACCGGGAGAAGACCCCGCAAGATGCCATCGGCTTGATGCATTGGAAGATCGGGGGCTACAAGCCGGGTGACATCGAGGTCGTCGCCGCCTTTGACATCGATAGACGGAAAGTCGGCACCGACTTGCACGAGGCCATCTTCTCTCCTCCCAACTGCACGACGGTCTTCTATCCGAACCTCCCAAAATCAGGGGTCATCGTCCGGATGGGGAGGGTTCTGGACGGGGTCGCGGAGCACATGGCGAGCTACGACGAGAGACGGAGGTTCGCCCCTGCCGATCAGCAGGAGTCGACCGAGGAAGAGGTGGTCAAGATACTGAAGGAATCCGGGGCCGAGATCCTTCTCAACTACCTCCCTGTCGGCTCCGAGGAGGCGACCCGCTTCTATGCCGGCTGCGCACTTAAGGCCGGCGTGGCATTCCTCAACAACATTCCTGTCTTCATCGCCAGCGATCCGGCGGGGGTATGGCCGAAGCGCTTCGCCGAGGCAGGCCTTCCGATCATCGGTGACGACGTCAAGTCGCAGGTAGGAGCGACGATCGTCCACCGCGTGCTGACCGATCTGTTCGCCAAGCGGGGGGTCAAGCTGGAGCGCACTTATCAGCTCAACACCGGTGGTAACACCGATTTTCTCAACATGCTCGCCCGCGAGCGACTAGCTTCCAAGAAGATTTCTAAGACTGAGGCGGTGCAGGCCGTGGCTGCATGCCGTATAGACGATGACAACATCCATGTCGGCCCCAGTGACTATGTCCCCTGGCAAAATGACAACAAGGTCTGTTTTATCCGCATAGAGGGTAAATTGTTCGGAGATGTGCCGATGAACCTCGATCTCCGCCTGTCGGTGGAGGATTCGCCGAACTCCGGTGGTGTGGTCATAGACTCGATCCGCTGCATAAAACTCGCTCTGGAGCGGGGTCAGGGAGGGGTGCTGGAGGCGCCGTCTGCCTACTTCTGCAAGCACCCGCCGCGGCAGTTCACCGACGACGAAGCCTTCCGGATGACAGAGCAGTTCATCCAGGGCGGATGAGGGAATAGGAATGAAATGCCTGATCCTCGCCGCTGGCGAGGGCCGGAGGATCTGTGGGGAGGGGGAGAGCAAACCGCTCATCCCCCTCTTGGGCGTCCCCCTCATCGAACGCGTCGTCCGGAGTGCGTTGGAGAGCGGAGCGGATGAGTTCTACGTCGTCACCGGCTACGAGGGTGAGCGGGTCCGCGATTTCCTCAAGCGGCTAGAGGAGCGGCTTAAGATTCGGATCACGCCGTTGGTCAACGACAGGTGGGAAGAGGGGAACGGTCTTTCCGTGCTCAAGGCGCGGGACGTTCTAGACGAGCCTTTTTTGCTCCTCATGGGAGATCACCTCTTCGACCCGCAGATGGCCCGCGCGTTGATCGTGCACGAACCGCCCGAGGGCGAGATCGCGCTCGTGGTGGACGAAGACCTCGCAAACCCGCTCGTCGACACGGAAGACGTCACCCGGGTCAAGGTGGAGGACGGGAGGATCCGAGACATCGGGAAGGGCCTTGCCGACTTCAACGGCTTCGATACCGGGATCTTTCTGTGCTCCTCCGCCATATTTAACGCCCTTGATCAAAGCATGGAAAAAGATGGCGACACCACCCTCTCCGGGGGGGTGAGGGTCCTGGCCGCCAAAGGGCGTGCGAACGCGGTCCCAGTAAGCGGCTTCTGGATCGACGTGGATGATCCTCCGGCCCTGAAACGAGCGGAGAAGGCCCTGCTCGATCGTCTCCGCGACAAGCCGAACGATGGGCCGGTCTCCCGGTATCTGAACCGCCCCCTCTCGGCCCTCCTCTCGCGCCGCTTGGTCAAAGTCGGCATCGCGCCGAACTCGCTCGCTCGATACTTGAGCCTCGCCACCTCGCCGTCGCACCCGTCGATGATGGAGGCGAGCGGGGCCAGAATACCGC